>JAHLWV010000467.1 GCA_019057735.1 Promethearchaeota archaeon
CAATCAGCTTCTTACATTTTTGCACTTTCAACCCGTCTTTGTGTAGATAAAGTATTTTCAGCTATTAATAAAATTTTGAAGAAAAAAGATAGAATAATAGACGCTTCTTTCGCTGTTAACACACCTGTTAATTATGTACCATTTTTTGCTATTCTTTCTGAAAAAGAAGTAATGAGATTAGAGGAAAAACTACAAACGAGATTGGATGAAATTCAAGCGATAATTTCTAACAAACAAACCAGTTATGAAAGGACAGGTTTACTAGGATTTTTATTGGCAAATACTCTACTCCGGTTTAGTACTTTTATGTTTCAAAAAACAGGCTATTTTGGTTTGCAAAAGGCTTTTTATGCTGATGACAAATGCATTGGATGTGGTACCTGTGAGAAAATCTGTTTATCTAATAAAATAGAATTAGTAGACAACAAACCTATTTGGAAAGAGAATATTGATTGTACTTATTGTTTTGCTTGCATAAGTTATTGTCCTTCAATAGCAATTCAAATTAAAGGAAAAAGAACTACTAAAAAAGGAAGGTATCATCATCCCTTAATCAAAGCGGAAGATATTGCTGAACAAAAGTTATAATTTTTCTGATTTTTTTATTCAAACTAAAAAAAATAATGCTAACTTAAAAATCGCTTTTTCCTCGCCTTTCTGAGATGTAACTTCTACCCTTTTGAACTCGTTTATGCGCGTGATGTCTATTTTAGGTATAATAAGCGATCTATAAGAGATTGTTAGAACATTTATTTTTGATAATACAAATATATTTGAAAAAAAATCTAAGTGATTAATTATGGTAGAATCAGAAATGAAAGATGGCGTACCTATGTGTACACTTGAAATGTATGAAAAAGATTTTGCAGATAGATACTTAGTACACGGAATTATTGAAAAATGGGCAAAGCGAGAAATAACCCAACATAGCTTGCTCGTAAGCTGGTAGGTGGCGTTACTCGTTCCAATAAAAAATCCAAAAAAAATCTAAGTTAAACTTAGATATTTATAGACCTAATTCTTTAGCGATTCTTTCGCCCCAGGATTTATCAGCTTTAGTAAAATGCCCGACCATGCGCTCTTGAATGTATTTAGGGACAGTTTTTAGACTATTTACAAGGTTTTGAATGAGTCGTTCCCTCTCATCATCTGGTAGTAATCTATAGAGATTACCTGGTTGAATGAAATCTGCATCAACTCTAGGTTGATTATATCTATCGGCATCACCAGAAATTTTTAAAGGTGGTTCCTTAAAAGCAGGATTTTCTTTTGGACCACCAAAACTGTTTGGTTCATAAACCACAGCGTTTCCGGCATTTCCATCAAATCGCATAAAACCATCACGATGGTATGTGTTCACTTCTACCGCTTTTGGTCGATTAACGGGTAGCAATTGATAATTAACGCCAAGTCGATATCGATGAGCATCGGCATATGAAAAAAGCCTACCTTGGAGCATTTTATCAGGTGAAAAAGAAATTCCTGGTACTCTATTAGACGGATCAAAAGCAGCTTGTTCCACTTCTGCAAAATAATTAGAAGGATTCCGATTTAGCTCCATTATTCCCACTTTGATTAAGGGATAATCACCATGAGGCCATACTTTAGTTAAATCAAAGGGATTCCATTCAAAAGTTTCAGCTTCAATTTCTGGCATGATTTGTATGGATAATTCCCACTTTGGATAATCTCCCCTTTCAATTCTCTCAAAAAGGTCACGAGTTCCCCAATCTGGATCAGTACCAGCAAGCTTATCTGCTTCTTCTTGTGTAAAGTTTTTAATACCTTGCAGGGTTTTGAAGTGAAATTTGACCCAGAAACGTTCATCATTTGCGTTAATAAAACTATATGTATGGCTCCCATAACCATTCATGTGTGGAAAACCTCTCGGAATGCCGCGATCAGAGAAAAGAATAGTCACTTGGTGTAATGATTCAGGTACTAGGGACCAAAAATCCCACCACATTGTTTGAGACCGAAGGTTCGTTTGAGGCATACGCTTTTGAGTGTGAATAAAATCGCTGAATTTCAGCGGGTCTCTTATAAAAAAGACGGGTGTATTATTACCAACTAAATCCCAATTACCTTCTTCTGTATAAAACTTGATTGCAAAGCCTCTAACATCTCTCACCGTATCAGCTGAACCTCTTTCCCCTGCGACTGTTGAGAACCGAATAAAGAGCTCGGTCTTTTTTCCAACCTCAGAGAATATTTTTGCCTTCGTATATTTTGTAATATCATCTGTCACATTAAATGTACCATATGCTCCAGCACCTTTAGCATGTACAACTCGTTCAGGTATTCTTTCTCTTGCAAAAGTGGCTAATTTTTCGAGTAAGTGAACATCTTGCATTAGTACGGGACCTCTCTCTCCTGCAGTTATTGAATTTTGATTGTCTACAACAGGCGCCCCCCCTGCCATGGTTAATGTTTTTTCCTTTTTATTTTTCATATTAATTCCTCATTTTATTTGTTTTCAATTTTTTAAACAACGTTAGTAATTCTAATCAAAATATAAGAATAATTCTTATATAATTTTTTACTTTTATGTCTTCTCTCATTCTTTCCTACTGTCCTATTTTGATATCTATTTCGATGTGATTTTGCTTTTTTACAGATTAATTTAATGAAGTGATGATGAAGTAGGAACATTTTATAAACTTTTATAGGATATTGTTAGATATGGTTTCTGAAAAAATTGCGAAAAACGATAAAAATTAATAACAATTTATCCCAATTGATCATAA
>JAHLWV010000468.1 GCA_019057735.1 Promethearchaeota archaeon
TGTTAACTTTCTTTGAGTGATATTACTCAAAAATGCGAATGTGCCTTCATAATTTTCCTCAATATCAAAGATAGGAGATGCTCTTATTCTTAAATAAACTTTTTTACCATTCTTATGAATCATTTCAGAATCTCGCTCTTCTGAAATACCTTTTTTACGTCTTTCAAGATATCTTTTAGTATTTTTTATTTCTTTTTCATCCATAAATAAAAATAAAGATTTTCCAACCATTTCTTCTACAGTATATCCTAACATTTTAGCCATACTTGGATTAATTAAAATAGTATTGGCATTTGAATCTACAACCCATACTCCTTCTAATGAATTTTCTATCAAATATCGATGTTTTTCTTCCGATTTTTTTAATTTTTCCTCAGCTTCTTTGCGTTTTGTAATATCAAGATTTGCTGATTGAAATCCAATATAGCCACCTTTTTCATTATATATGGTTGAAGCAAACCCTTGTGAGATAAATCTCGAACCATCACATCTTTTCGCCAAAAATTCGCCTTCCCACTTCCCCGTCTCAGTAAGCGCTTCAAGGATAGGAACTGCATCATCAGGATTAGCGAAAAAACTACCAATTGAATTTCCAATTGCTTCTTCCTTCGATTTATAACCCCACAGTTTTAAAAATGCTGGGTTTACATCATCAATTATTCCATTTATATCAGCAGTACTTTGTGCAGAAAGAGAAGCATTGAAAACAATATCTTTTATACGAAGTTCTTCCATCATTTTCTTGCGCTCGGTGATGTCCTGCCCTGAACTTAAAGTACCTATAATTTGTCCAGCTTTATTTTTCAATATTTGATTATGCCAAGCAATAACTCGTATTTCTCCACCTTTAGTTATTACAGGGTTTTCGTAATATTCTAATGGCTCAATTTCACCAGCTATTATTCGATTAAAATCTTTTTTAACTTGTTCTCTAACATTTTCGGGAAGATAATTATCAAACCAATTCTTACCAATCAGTTCTCCCTCTTCGTATTCAAGTAGTTCATAACCTTTTTTATTTAACATTGTAATTTTACCATCTCTAACAAGTGCAACAATTATAACTTCTACTAGATTTAAGTAAAGATCAGATTTTTCCACTGCCTCCTTTAAGCTGTGAGTTCTTTCCTCAACCATAACTTCCAGTTTTTCTGCGTACTCTTCTAATTTGATCTCATTCAATTTATGTTCTGTAATATCTTGAACTTGAACTAAATAATTACTTATTTCTTGTTTATCTTCAATGTATAATGGAGTAATCATGACACCAAGATCAAATTTTCCTGATTTCGAAGTCTCATATAAATTAAGTTGTTTTACTTTATCAAAATCAAACTTTACTTCATATCGTACGATATTTCCATTCTTTACCTTTTCCATTTCATTTTTGGGAATGTTAGGATCACTAAATAGATCAAATCCTTCTATTTCTCTACTGTTGAATATGCCGAACATATCTAAGCAAGCTTTGTTCACTTCCATGAGTTTACCGTATGAATCGTATAATTCAATGCCAATTGGTGAATCTATGAATATTGATTTGAATTTTCTTTCAGATTCTCTTAATCTGATCATTCTTTCATCTAAACTCTGTTCTAATTCTTTATTTTTTCGTTTTAAAATTTCTTCAGATTCTATTAACTTTTGCTTTGTCTCCTTTCGTTCTGTAATATCGAAAATAACACCATCAATATAGGAAGGATCTCCATTATCTCCTCTGATAGGTCTACCGCGCTCAAAAAACCATTTTACATCTCCACCTTTATTATTTATACGGTACTCTACTTCAAACGGAACATTATTTTCTATAGCATCTTTAACAATGTTTATTACATTTAATCTATCTTCAGGTAAAATTAACGGGTCAATAGAACAAACTTTTCCTTTCTTCAAATCCTCAGGACTATAGCCAGTCATGGTTTGAACCATATCGTTAAAGAATATCATTCGATTGTCGTCTTCAAGTAAAACTCTATAAACTATTCCTGGTAGATTTTCAGCAAGCCTACGAAAAGAATTTTCTACCTTATTTAAATCGCTTAAAACCATTTTTAAACATCAACTCGGAAAGATTAAAGAGAAAATTAAATATCATTTTTCTCTTTAGATAAAAAATTAATTGAAATAATATTATTTAATAATTTTGTACAAACATGTATTTAAGTAAATCAGTATTCACAAAAATATGAAAAAAATTTGTCTTTTTTGTCAATTAGAGATTTAAACATACAAAATTCGTTTCTTATTTAAAAATATGAATAAAAAGATTGTATTAAGTATAGATTTTTATATTTTTTAATTTTGTAGTTAAGAAAAACTAAGTTGTATTATAATAATTTGTGTGTTATATACTAAAAGAATACCTTTCATGTAATTAGCATCAATTCTTACCACGATATACCTTTCATAAAGCGCAGATCATTTATAATTAGTTTAGCTTCGTGATTAGGAACCTCCATGAAAGCATAAAACTCATTTTGCCAGAAGGCTTTTCCTGAAGTGCTAGAACGAATATCTTCAGCGAATTTAATAGAATTTCTTACTGGTAAGAGTACTTCTATGATTGCTTGATAATCCTTTTCTTGGTTGACATTTTTTATTTTTGCAGAATACTTAGAAAGCAAAGAAAGCGTAGTTTTTATGTAATCTGGGGGTAATTGAATAATTGTATGATAAATTGGTTCAAGTAGAATAAGTTCAGATTCGTTTAAAGCTTTTTTAATGGCATCGTAAAACATTGCGGATA
>JAHLWV010000469.1 GCA_019057735.1 Promethearchaeota archaeon
ACATCTTGTAAAATAGTGATGACAGCCATAGACATGAACAATCCAAATTGTAATAACGAGGTTGGGTCAAAATCGCTACGAGGTAACACATCACATCTAAACCGCTCAAGAGCCTTTTTAAACGGTTCTCCAAGCTTAGTTTTATTCCACATCTCTTCTTTACGACTGGCGCCTTTTAAAATACCCTTTTCATCCACCTTACATAACACCTAAAAGTATGGTCTTCTATATTAAAATTACATTAAAAATAGGTAATTATTATAATTGAAATTAATTTAAAAATCTAAATTTATATAGCTCTATTGATAATTATGAAAAAATTAGTTTTACTACGCCATGGAGAGAGCGAATGGAACAAGCAGAATAGGTTCACTGGTTGGACGGATATAGATCTTTCAGTTCAAGGGGTGATCGAAGCTGAGGAAGCAGGAAATATACTTAAAGATAACAATTATACCTTTGATATTGCGTATACTTCGCTTCTTAAAAGAGGGATTAGAACCTTATGGATCGTTTTAGATAAAATGGATTTAATGTGGATACCCGTGTTTAGATCTTGGAGATTAAACGAAAGACATTACGGTGCTCTTCAAGGACTTTTCAAGTCTAAGTTAGCAGCCGAATTAGGAGAAGATCAAGTGTTAATTTGGCGGAGAAGTTATGATACACCACCTCCAGCTCTTAATACTTCAGACCCTAGATACCCCGGTAATGATAAGAGGTACAAGGATCTTGAATCTAAAGATATTCCTTTAGCAGAATGTTTGAAAGATACTGTAGAGCGATTTTTACCCTATTGGCAAGATACAATTGCTCCAACCATTAGGAGTGGGAAAAATGTGATAATCTCGGCTCACGGTAATAGCTTAAGAGCTCTAGTTAAGTATTTGGACAATATGTCTGAAGACGATATAGTGAAGTTAGATATTCCAACTGGTATTCCATTAATATATGAACTTGACGACGATCTTAAACCTATACAACACTACTATTTAGGCGATCCAGAAGCTGTTAAAAAAGCAACTGAAGCCGTTGCAAATCAAGGAAAAATTTAATTGCGTGTTTAGATTGTAGATAAAAGAATGGTCCTTTATTGCGATTTTTTATCCTTTATCATAGAAACTTCGTGTCCGATAATCCAAGACATTAAGAGCCCATAAAGAATCCACTCTACAAAATGTGAAAGTTCCAATGCTAATTCGGGATTGTATTGATTAATTGTAGTAAAAAAGATGAACACTACAAAAAAAAAGGCTACTACGAATCCTGATAGCGCTTGAAGCTTAGAAATACCTTTAGCCTTCAACTCTGAAATTCCATAAAGTATGCAATAAGCTAAACCTCCTAAAAAGAAAAAACTCGCTACGAAGTTATGCAAATCTTGTGAACCATCTCCTGGAAAAAGTCCTATCAAAAAAGTCCCTAGAGATGATATTATACCGAAAACAAGCGATAAATTTACAAGAATTTTCGGAACTTCCTTTTTAATTAGAAAAACGCTTAGATTAAGAAAAAAAAACACCATGACGATGCCAGATAACATGCTTCCTAAATTAAAAACAATATCAGATCCATTCGGCCCTATTCCTAGATGGCTTAAATAATGCGTAAAAAAGCTAAATGAGGGGTCTCCTAAAATATATAATAATACTGAAAATACGATCGTAAGGAGGGGGATGCAGACCCAAAGAGAAGTTAAGTAACTCCGATTAACCCTTTTAAAGAGTCTTTCGTATCTTTCAAAGAAAATTATTGTTCACTCCGCATAGTTGAATTTTAATATGTTTTAATAATAATAAATCTCTTAAATAAGTCTTTATATTACTTAAAAGGCTATTTTATCAAAAAAGTCGAAAAGTGAAAAAAGAGTTTAATAAGACACTGGAATATTTATCTAATTATGAAAAAAAATCTATTAATTGACAATCCTACGATTTCAAACGTGGTTTTTTATCCTCGAAAAATGAAAATACCTGAAAAGCTAGAATCAAATATTAAGGTTCTTAAATTTGATATCTCTGATAATATCTCGATAGGTGGGTTTTTTTTTGGAACCAAGACAGAAAATCCAACAATTCTATTGTTCCACGGGAACGGAGAGATTGCTTTTGATTATCAATATATCTCTGATTTATTTTTGGAATGTAATGTAAATCTTGCCGTTGTTGATTTCCGAGGGTATGGATTTAGCTCAGGCGAACCATACTTTACGAGTTTGATATCTGATGCGTTGCCTATTTACGACGCTTTTATTGATTGGATGGCTGAAATGAATTATATCGATTCTCTTTTCGTTCAAGGCAGATCTCTTGGAAGCGTTTGTGCAGCAGAGATCGGAGCACATAATCCATCCACATTAAAAGGCGTTATATTTGAGAGTGGTTTCGCTAGCATCTTTAATATGATGACTAAATTATTTCGAGTAAGTAGCCCACATTTAACACCAGATTCGCTAAAAGAATACTCGAACGACATCAGAGTTCAAAAATTTCAAGTTCCGACTTTATTAATCCATGGAACAGAAGACTGGATTATTCCTCATTCTGAATCGCAATTGTTATATCAAAATTTACCCAATAACATTGAGAAAAAATTAATTTTAATTAATGAAGCCGGGCACAACAATATCCTTTCTTTTAAGCAAGAATATTTTTTACCCTTATCAGATTTCGTTCAAAAATTTAAGTAAGGTTATTCTAAAAGGATTTGAAATCCTCTAACTTTTTTTTTATTTTAAAATAGG
>JAHLWV010000470.1 GCA_019057735.1 Promethearchaeota archaeon
GTGTCTCTTCCACCTATTAAAATATTAAATGGTATGACAAGGCGATCTTCCCATGCAGTAGGAGGATAATGTCCATGAATAGTGCCTCCCCCCCAACCATCGATTATGCAAATATCTGGTTTAATATATTCATAAACGTCTACTAATTTTGAATGTAGATTATAGTTATGATCTTTTCCTCGATCAGCATGTTGGGGAAATCCCCATTGATTTTTTATTCCGAGCGTTACTCCCGCCATTGAATGAGTTTTAAGCTTGGGAAGATTGATATATGTTATTGAATCCCTATTTTTCATGATTTTAATAATCGTTTCAGGTAATCTAAAAGTCTTTAAGTTGTATCCCGTATGTTTATCTTCTGCAGAAGGTTTCCCTTTAAATTCAAAAGTTTCTGTATCCTCTTCGTCTAAATATACAATTTCTGCGCCGGTATTTTCGCATACTTCTTTAAAACCGTTGATTGCGAATACAATTCGAGTCATGTTTGCTTGAGTAGAGTTCTCCATTACGTAAACCTTGGCATCTTTGTCTTTTAAATATATTATCACCTCTCTAAGTACTTCTGGAGATGTATAGGCATGTTTTTTAAAATCTATTCCATTTACTTTAATGTACACTTCTTTTGAGCTTTTTAAAATTGGCTCAGTTTTCATTAAGTTTGAAAAGATTTCATTTACGGCTTTACTAACACCCTTTTTTGTGTCTGCTATAAATACTTCTGTCATTTTAATCGTTTAATAATAATTTTAATATAGATAATCGCGATTAATTATAAAAAGATTTCATAAAAATATTAATATTTCAAAATGAAAAAAATTATAAAGTAATGATTATTTGGCTTTTCATAATATTTCATTTTGAAAAGAATTTTCTTATTTATATCTCTTATACAAAAATGTGGCCTAAAGGGTTTAACTTCTTCGTTAATTTCTCTGAGGATTTAAAAACTATATTTCTATTCAATACAGTCAAGGATTTTCCAGAAGGCTTGACTTACTACGATCTAAAGAAGTTTGGAAATATACCACACTCAAAGATTTATCGGATGATGAAAGAATTAGCAGAAGAAGGTTATTTATCTGTAAAGGACGATGTAAGTAAGGATACTGGTAGACCTAAACACCTATATTTTCTGACCAAAAAAGGAGAAAATAAATTGATTGACCTTCGTCAAAAAACAGGAAAAATTTTTGAATTTATTAAGCAACGATTTCCCGAAACTGGAGTGGAATTTGATCATGAGAAAATTTTGAAAGGAGCAACTTTTTGCGTGTGGTCTAGTCCAGTTGAATACATTATGCAAAAAGATATTACAAATGAAGAGAAACTAAAATCTCTGACTCACATGGAAAATGATGTGAATGGAATATTGCTTAAAATTAGAAAAGAAAAAAAAAAGTTACAAAAATAATATTCTTGAAAAAAGAACAGTGAGAAAACTATGAATTCATTTCGTATGATAATTAAATATTGGGCAAAATCAAGAAGAAATTTCATTATTCAATTTATATTTCTTATAATAACTACGATCTTTTTCACTTTTACTCCCATATTTATAGGGAGAATGGTTGGAGCGTTAACGAACGCTACTGATTTGTTACTGAATTTTTTGATAGTTTTATTATTCGCAACTATAGTGTACTTTACCAGTCGCGCTGCTAGACTTAGAGGAGCAGAAGTGTCTTCTAGAGCTATTTACCACTTACGAACAGATATAAGTAATGCAATCTATAGACAATCTTTTTCATTTTTTGATAAGACTGAAACGGGTCAGTTGATATCAAGAGCTACAAGCGACATCGAAGAAACTCAAATGATTTTTGGGATGGGCTTGACTTTAGGGTTACAATCGATTCTACAAATGGGAGGTGTTGTTGTGGGATTTTTATTTTTTAGTTTAGAGCTTTCAATTATTTTGGTAATAGCTTTTATTGTGTCTTTAACTACCTCTTACTTTATTGCAAAAAAATTAAAACCTATTTTTTTAGAAACTCGAAGTAGTTTTGGTGAATTAACTAGTACGATTAGAGAGAACATTGTAGGAGCTGAAGTTGTTAGAATGTTTAACACTCAAGATAAAGAACAAAAGAAATTTCAAGCAAATAATAAAAGATTCTACAAAGCGAGTGTTCAATCCGTTAAATATAATTCGTTATATATGCCAGTTATATATGTTGTTATTGGGTTTTTGACAATTATCACATTTTTCTTGGGGGGAATATGGTATATTGAAGGAAAAATGCAATTAGAAGCAATTATAACTTTAATATCTTATGTAGCGGTACTAGGTTTTCCCTTAGTGATGCTAGGGCAAATTATGTTACTTTATGTTCAAGCTGATGCTGCTTTAACACGAGTTAGGGAGATACTTGATTCTGCTCCTGAAATCGAAGATCTTCCAGATGCTCTCCACTTAGAATCCCCAAAGGGAGAAGTTATTTTTGAAAATGTATCGTTTGGTTATACTTCTGAGCATAGAATTTTAAAAGATATTACATTTAAAATACCCGAGGGTAAGAAATTAGCCATCTTAGGGACAACAGGATCTGGAAAATCAACAATTATAAATTTAATTCCGAGATTTTACGAAATTAATAAAGGTAGTATCAAAATTGATGGTATTGATATCCGAAATTATATTTTGAAAGACTTAAGAAGATCTATTGGAATTGTTTCCCAAGAGACTTATCTTTTTAATAAGAGTATAGCAGAAAATATAGCGTACGGAAAGGAAAATGCTA
>JAHLWV010000471.1 GCA_019057735.1 Promethearchaeota archaeon
CACTCATTCCATCAGTTGTTTTTCTTACCATAATTAATCACATTTCAATCTTTCTTAGTCTCTTTCTATCTATAACAATAGATTACCTTGATGATTCATTAAAAAAATATTTATAAAGTATTTATTATTGATAATAACCAAAACTTATTTATCAAGATTGATATTTTATTAATAAACCAATGAAGACAAAAATATTAAATAAAATCAGTTTAGTATCGATTGCTCTATTTGTTTTCTTAAGCTTATTTTCAAGAATTGATGTTATTACCGCAAATGGGATCGGACCATCGCAAAGCTTCAATACTAATTTCGTTTTAAACGAATATTCCAAATTTAATGAAACTGCTCAAAATGTAAATTCTATTAATATTACCTTGCCATCATCTTCATGGTCTATTCAAGATATTGAGCTTAATTTTACTGATATAAAATTTGGAAAAGAAATAATAACTATTGAGGACCAAAATTACACTGGTGATTTTGATAAAGTTTATTTTCAACATGATGGGAATAGGAATCAGGGGTTGGGTATCCAAATCAAGTTAACTGAACCTACTACTATTTACGGTGTTGAAATATATGGAGAAAAAGAAAAAGATAATCCAACCGTTATTAATGTTCAAATTAGGGGGTATGATACGCTAAATAATAAACCAAATAGCTCAATTTACTCAACCGTGGAAATGAACATGTCAATTAGTGAAGGTGAAGGATGGTATAGACAAATCTTTCCCAGTTCTGTTTTATTGTCTGCGGGCAATTACTTTTTAGTAATAAATGGTTCAGATGTTGTTACTGTTAATGACGATAGAATTTGGTGGTATTATAACAATATAAATCCTAGTGATCCGAGTTTATATGCGTCTTATTACAATGAAACTGATCAATGGAGCACAGGAATACAGAATTATACATATTTACATAAATTAATTCAGAAAGTGAATACTCCAGTTTATCCAGAAGAAATTAACATGACTGTCAATATTGATGATCAATATTATCAGGTATCTAATACAAGTGAGGGAAAAGGATATTTTCCCAAGACTGTAGTTGACTTCTCACCGAATAGCGACAATTACCAAATAATTGTTGATAATCAAGCCTCAGAGAGTTTGTTTTTCAACGTTAGTTTTTTTGTAACTCTTACTAATAATTTATTGTCTCCAAGTTCCGTTGTAGCCCAATTAGACGCAACTAATAAGTGGAGCGTAAAACCTACAATCGTAAGGCAACCAACTAATTATAGCGTTCTATTTAGATATCCCAATAGCTGGGAAAATATAAGCGTATTGAAAGATGAAGTTGACATAACCTTAGATGTAATACATGATACAATAGAGCATCAAATTATTATTCTAAACGATTCAATATCAGATGGTGCGAATTGGGAGATCGTTGCTGATTCCACTAATGTTGAATTTAGTTTAAACATTCAAAGAACTGATTATGTATTAGGTCAAGAGATACAATTCTCACTTCTTACACCCATCTTACCTGGAACATATACTTTTCTTTTACTTGATTCTGCTGGTATACCTGTACAGAATCAGACAATAACATACCCTTCAGAAACAATCTTTTCGTATAATCTTAGCTTAACTGATCTTGATGGCACTTATACTGCCTATGTGTTCTGGTTTAGTGATGGTGAAACAAATGCAGGAGTTCAATCACAGGAATTCTCAATTTCCCTTAGCGGGCCAACGCCACCTCCAACACCTGAATTTCCGTTGCCTTTAATCATATTTGTAATAATTCTTGGGGCGATTGTATTAGGATTGGTCTCTTTCATAGCCTACAAGAGGATAAACTCCTATCAAAGAAATAAACTAGAAAAATTCTTGAGTCAATGTACAGATATCTCAAATATTAACGAAATTATCGTCATTGATACGAAATCTGGAATCGATATATTCTCACAATCGCTTGGTGGGCGAAAACTAGATACTAGCCTAATTTCAGGATTCCTGCAAGCTATCAGTAATTTCGGAACGGCGCTTTCAGAAACTGCAAAGGAATCTCGTACATTGAATATAGTATATAAGGATTCAATTATAATGCAAACTGAATTTGTTAATCTAAAATTAATTATAACGTTAAAAGAAAACCCTTCTACTAATTTTAAATTTATAATGGAAGACTTAGCCTATGATATATATAAACAATATGGGGGTGAAATCGACAAGTTCGCAGGAATTTTGAAACCTTTCCACAATATGAATGTTTTAATAGAAAAGCATCTTAATACTTCATTTCTTTACCCATTAATTGTAAAACAGAACCCTAAAGTTAAGCTAAGTACATCTGAGAAAGAAATGGTTAATAAGGCTTTAACATTTATGAAAGATAATAAGTTTGATCATTTCTATTCGCTTTACTTAATACCTGAAAATACCAGTTCTCCTAAAGATTATCAAACGATTTTTGATTTGATTGAAAAGGGGATATTCCAACCAAAAAATTAGTCTTTAATCTTTTTTAATTCAAATCTTTTTAACTTGACTTATTGAAATAAGATTCTAGAAAATAAAAAAAAAAATTATTTTATTCTGATTTATTTAATTTTACGCCAAAAATAGATAAACGCTATTACACCTACAGGAATGCCTACAATAATCATTGTCCACATAAAGCCCCGAAGCCAAGCTGTTACAAAATAGCTATATGGCATTGTACCAAACGTAGTCAACCAATTACCATCAATAAACACTACTAATAGGAAGGCAATAGTGAATA
>JAHLWV010000472.1 GCA_019057735.1 Promethearchaeota archaeon
CATGGTTTTGTAGCGCGGAAGATAATACATACTCTTACGCTGCGTTTCTTTATGGTTGCACTTTTAATTGCTTATTTTGCCAAAATGCGTCCCATAAATCTTTTTCTAATAGTTATTTGTTTGATGTCGAAACTTTAGCAAATCAAATAGTAAAAAATGAAAAAATTACTTGTCTATGTTACTTCGGGGGAACTCCCGAATCCCAATTACCTTTTTCTATTAATTTAGCAGAACTAATTTTAGAAAAAATAGAAAATAAAGATAAAAAGAGGAAATTTAGAATATGCTGGGAATGGAATGGTAGCGGGAACCAAGACTTAGTTGAGAAATGCATGCAAATTGCCATAGCCTCTGGAGGAAACATTAAATTCGATTTAAAATCTTTTAACGAGAAATTAAACTTAGCTTTATGTGGAGTTAGCAATACAAGGACACTTGATAACTTTAATTTTTTAGCGAAAAATTACTTTGGAACACGAAAAAAAATGCATGAATTAAGTGCATGTACATTATTAGTTCCAGGTTATGTAAACCACGAAGAAGTGGAACTAATTGCAAAATTTATTAGTGAAATTAATGATACGATACCTTATAGCTTACTAATTTTCCACGGAGACTATCAAATGAAGGATCTACCAATTACTCCAAGAAGACAGGCAATTAAATGCTTAGAAATAGCTAAAAAATATCTTAAAAATGTGAATTTAGGAAATAAATTTCTTTTAGGGCTTTCTTAAATTTCTTTAAAAGCTTTCTTGGTTTGATGTACTAATTTTTTACGATCTTTTGAAACTGTCATTAACTTTTTTTCCATAATAATTATTAAATAGGAAAAATAGAATAACCTTATTATTAATTTTAAAAAAAAGTTGTTTAAGAATGAAAAGAATTAAGAGTGTTGATGCAATTCGCGGATTATGTATAGTTCTTATGATTCTTGGGCATCTAATGGATTGGTGGATTAGACTCGAGGATAGATGGTTAATAAATATATTATTTGCATTTTTAGCGCCTATAGCTGCTACAGGATTTATGTTTATTTCAGGATTCAGTGCTATTTTATCTTATAAAAGGAAAGTTACAAATATAGAAGATTCAAATGGACTTACTATGCGCAAAGTTAAAAACATATACCTTATTAGAGCCTTGTTATTATTAGTCGTAGCTTTGCTTTATAATATAGTAATAGCTTTTGGAATTAACGATCTTACATGGATTTGGGCGTGGAATGTTTTACAAACAATCGCGGTTTCGCTCTTATTAGGGTATTTTTTCTTAAATACTTCAAAAATATTTAGGATTTTAGTTGGAATTGTATTACTAGTTGGCAATCAATTTATTTCACCCTTTTTGCTACTCTATGAGGGACAAACTAATATTTATGGACTATTATTCTATATTTTATTCCATCCTATAGAACAATTTACAATCTTGTCTTATTTTTCTATATTTCTTATAGGAACTGTAGTGGGCGATACATTTTTTAAGGTTAACAAAATTAGCGATCAAGAGGAAAGGAAACATGCGATAAAATATGTGTTTATAACGCCTCTATTGTTAATTGGGATAATTTCAGTGACATTTGCTTTCATTTTTCGTTTTCCTGATATTATTTATCGTAGAACCTTTTCTTCGCTAGTGTTTTCTATTGGTTTTTTTCTATTATTGCTTTCAATACTTCTATATATTGAAGAATTTGAAATTATTAAAACAAAAAAAAGTTATAGATTTTTCTTTTACTATTCTTTTTACTCTTTCACTATTTATTTGGCGCATGATCCGTTGTATTTTATATTTTTTCGTCAATTAAACGCTTTGACTATTTGGATAGCCTTCGTAGGAACTACAATTTTGATAACGCTATTACTCAAAGGCGTTTATAAAAAATGGGGGAGAAAAGCTTCTTTAAAAACTCAATTAAGCATCCTAAGTTTAATAATATTAAATAAAATAGAACAAAAAGAAAGAAAAAATAATTAATCTGGCAATACAAAAAAAGTTAAGTTTCTTGTTTTAAGGTATGAATGATAAAATTTATTTAATTTTAATAATTTCTAATTCTAATTACTTCAATTAAAAAACGTTTAAAAAATGCAACGAGCAAGAATTAGGCTTTCTTCTACGAAGCTTCCAGCGCTAAAAGCCGTATGCGAACAAATAGAAAGCGTGTGTAAAAATCAAGGCATTAGAAAACTTGGACCAATCCCCTTACCTACAAAGAGATTACGCGTACCCGTATTAAAAGCACCTTCTGGTCAAGGAACTGCGACTTGGGCGAAGTTTGAAATGAGAATCCACAAGCGCCTTTTTGAAATAATTGCGAACGAGCGCTCGATGCATCTTATTATGAAGATCCAAATTCCAGAAACAGTTTTAGTCGAAATTGAGTTAATATAATCAAATTGCAAAAATTGTTCAATTAAGATTTTTAGGATGAATTTAAATCCCTAGATAAATATCTTTCTTCTAATTTATTCGCTAATTTTGAACTTAAAATGCTTATTAACACTTTTAAAGAGGTATATTTTCCCCATTTTTTATAAACGCCTTTCTTTGCTATCTTGGAAATGCAAGAAGAAAATAATTATCTTGAATTAAAGGACTATAACATTCTACCAAACAAGTTTGCCGACGAAGAAAAAAGGAAAGGTATACTAATTTCTGAATGGTTACTTATAGAAAAAATCGATAAGCTTTATTTAAAAAAAGAGTTGCAAAAGGGTCC
>JAHLWV010000473.1 GCA_019057735.1 Promethearchaeota archaeon
ATAAAGTGATGGCTAATCCTCAGTCTGGTATTGAAGTGGATAATAAAGTAAATAAGCCTAGGCTAAAGCTTTGGCAGATTGGATATAAAAAATGGCAAAAAGATTTTAAATTTTAACTTCGCACGGTTAATTCTTATAAAACTATTGACCTTAAGTTAATATCTTATTATTTTTTAAAAATTTTGATACAAAAATTCCTTAAATTGAAATTTTTAATACGATAATCATATTGATGATTATATTAAAAAGAAGTAGTTCGAATTTTTTTCTTTTTCAAAGAAATGAATATTATAGCAAAAATAGCCACTATTGAAAATCCTATAAAATAAGTGCCAAAAGGAACAATTCGAAATGTTCCTTCAATTCTTACTATAATTTGGTCAAATTCATCGTAATGAGTTTCAATTGCAAGAATTCCTCTTGTATCAAATTCTTTTTCCCATAAATAATCCTTTCCAGTATCACTTCTTCCCTGTTTAAATATCGAATACCCAATTCTATAATACTCCGAGGGTAAATTGTCCATAACTTCGTCCAAGTAATCGTCAATTGGAGTAAGGCAGAATAGATAATCGTCGTAATCTTCGGGGTACTTTCCAATATAGATAGATTTCATTTCTCCACTCAAACCCCAATCCGTTTTGTAATCCCAAAATTCTATCCCTATTATCCACATCCCAGCAGAATCATCAATTTCTCTAATAATCATTCTTATTTGATCTTCTAACTCAAAATTGGGATCAAATCCAAATACTTCTCTAAAGCTGCTTAAATCTAATTGCTTTACCTCCCAAATTAATTCAGTTCCCTCGTTAAACCCTAATCCATGTTCGGGATCTTGTGCCTTAACATTGAAATTAAAGAAACAACTAAATATAAAGAAATTTAATAAAACAATTGAGTAAATAATTTTTTGTTTTTGCTTCACTTTACCTTCAAAAAGTTTTTATTTAAAATTTTTACAATAGAATATCTTCTATAATAAATAATAAATTGAAAAATAAATATTTTCTTTAATTTAAAAATTTAATTTAAGATTTTCGTATCTGTTTAAAATATTACAAAACTTGCAAATATTTAAAATATAGCGAGTAAACATTAAATATCAATAACAACATTTATTTTTGATTTAATATTGAAATCATTTAATATTTAATTCAATCTAAGGTGAAAAATTTGAATAAAGAAGATATATGTTTTATGTCGGCTTTCGATATGCGAGAAAAAATTAAGACGCAAGAACTGACATCTACTGAAATTACTGAAACTATAATTGAAAGAATTGAAAGAATCAATCCCATTATAAATGCCTATTGTACTCCTACTTTTGAATTAGCAAGAGAAACTGCCAAAAAAGCAGATGAAGTAGTTAAAAAAGGTGAAAAATTAGGATTATTGCTTGGAATTCCTACTTCAATTAAGGATCTAATGCAGACAAAAGGAATAAGAACTACATATGGTTCTAAATTGTATGAAGATTTTATCCCTGAACAAGATGATGTTGCGGTCCAAAGATTAATTGCGGCGGGTTGTGTCATACTTGGTAAAACAAATACACCGGAGTTTGGTTCTGTCGCTCTTACAAATAATAAGCTCTTTGGAGAAACAAAAAATCCATGGGATGTAGAACGGAATTCAGGAGGGTCGAGTGGAGGCGCTGCCTCGGCCGTTGCAGCGGGTATAGGTCCATTAGCTTTAGGATCAGACGGGGGAGGTTCAATCAGAGTTCCCAGTAGTTGTTGCGGAGTTTACGGTTTAAAACCTACTTTTGGGCGTATTCCTAGTTATCCCCGCATTGGTATCGCGTTTAAGACAATGGACCACTACGGTCCAATTGTACGTTATGTAAAGGATGCTGCTCTTATGTTAAATGTTATGAAAGGCTATCATCCCGCGGATAACAATTCATTCCCTGACGATGAGATTGATTATGTAAAAATACTTGAAAATAAACCTAAAAAATTGAAGATTGGCTATTCAATGACCTTAGGTTTTGGAAAAATTCTTGAAGAAGAGGTTAAAGAGAGCGTTCTTGATGGTATTCAAAAGTTTGAACAATTTGATTGGGATGTAGAAGAATCGAATTTAAAGATAAGAAAGCCAGAATCAGCATTTAAAACTTTGGTCAGTATTGGTTATGCCTATGATTTACAAAAAGATTTTAATAATAGACTTGAAGACCTTAGCCCAGATTTAAAAGGTACGATAAGATTAGGTTTAGATAATAATTCTATGAACATTGGGAAAGCTAGAGAACAAAGAAATCAAGTTTACGAAGTTATGTACCAATATTTTAAGAATTATGATGTATTAATTACACCGACATTGCCATGTCCAGCTATTAAACCAGGATGGTTAGAAACAGGGACGACGTTTCCAACAATTGGTAATAAAACGTTAAATACTGTGAGTTGGATGACATATACATATCCGTTTAACATGACTGGGTTGCCAGCAGCTTCAATTCCTTGTGGTTGGACTAAATCTGGTTTACCAATTGGAATGCAAATTGTTGGTAAGCGCTATGATGAAAAAACAGTTCTTCAAGTCTCAAAAGCTTTTGAAGAAATCGCTCCTTGGCAAGATAAAAGACCTAACTTTTAATTTTTTAAAATTTAATTTATTTCTCTTTTTTTTTTAAAATGACTTCATATTTGACGTTGTAATGTAAGTAGAGTCGCCAATAGTTATATTATTTTTTATTAAATCTTCTAAAATTGAGT
>JAHLWV010000474.1 GCA_019057735.1 Promethearchaeota archaeon
AATTGTTGATTTTCCATCTGGATCTCACCAAACATTTCCATTTCCCTTTGGATAATACTCTCAGCAAATACTTTTTGAAGCAAGAAAGTGGTTCCAGTATATTTAGTTAATTCGTTCAGTGGTTCGTCTGCGTTCTTAAGAAGATTTAAAAAAAGAATGTTCAACATATGTGGCACGCCCAAAGTAAGGGCTACCCTTTTATCGTGAATATCTGGTGAAGTTTCGGTTATGAGTAATCCATCTGATCTGAATAACTCTAAAAGATCATTTATGATTATCTCGTATTTGTCAGTTCCTCCTATTTTTAGCACTAACATAACATAATTTTTCATGTCCTTAATTCCAGGACCAAACATAGGATGTAATGAAATGCAATTTACGGGAAACGTATTTTTTAAATCTTCTAAGGCTTCAAATACTAATTTCTTTATTGATGTAATATCAAAGATTAAGGCATTTTCCTTCAAATATGGACCAATCTTTTTAATTATTTCTGGAGTAGATTTAATTGGAATAGTTATCATTACAATATCGGCTTGTTCTATGCTCCTTTCAAGGGAGGATTCATAGTTTACACCCATTTCATTAGCCACAGCCTTTAATCTTTCCTGATTACGAGCATATAATGTTACTTCAAAACCGTGGCGTTTAAAGCATCTTCCAAAAACCTTACCCATACCACCAGAGCCACCAATAATTGTGATTTTTTTTTGTTTCATCATTTATTACCTAATTGTTCAATAATTTTTTCTTTCATTAATTTAACATTTGGTTTTTTACCTGTCCACCACTCAAATGCTAAAGCTCCTTGATTAATAAACATATCTAACCCGTTTAAGGTTTTAGACCCAATTTCCTTCGCTTCCTTTAGTAATTGAGTCTGGAGAGGGTTGTATATGATATCAAATATAAATAAGTTTTCATTGAGTAAATCTTTAGATATTGGTGATATATCAACCTTGGGATACATGCCTATAGGAGTTGTGTTTATTATTATATCAACAGAACTTGCTAAAGTTCTTAAAGTCTTTTCGCTCATGTCATTACCGGTCGCTTTTATTTTTGTTGTATCTTGTAATTCTTTAGCTAACTTAATTGCTCTCTCTTCCGTTCTATTACTTATGAATATTTCGTCAATTTCTTCAGATAAAGCAAAACTAATCGCCCTAGCAGCCCCACCAGCGCCTAATATTAATGCTTTTTTCCCTTCGAATTTGAATCTAGCATCCAATAGAGCTTGTTTAGCTCCAAAGGCGTCTGTATTTCTACCTAACAGCACACCACCTTCATTTTTAACTGTATTAACTGCTCCAATTTGTTTTGAAAGAGGATCAAGTTCGTCTAAATATTGGATTATTTCTTCTTTATGAGGAATCGTGACATTAAACCCTTTGATATTACTTTTTTTATATCCTAATATCGCTTTCTCTAGATCCTTAGGATGTATATCAAAAGCTAAATAAACGTAATCTAAGGACAGATCGTTAAGTGCTGCATTATGCATTACTGGACTCATACTATGCTCGATTGGATGCCCAATTACGCACAGAATATTAGTATGTGCTCCTATATACGAGTTATTCAGCATATTATTACAATAATTATTAAATTTAAAACTATTAATATGTTTAAGAATAAAATTAATATATAATTAATTAGCTAACCGAAGAATACTACAAAAGGATGGATTTAAAAAATGAAAAAAATTTCTCTTATCACGGGAATAACAACCTTCCCAATGCCCGCAGCAGTTATATCTGTAGGAATTGGTGAAGAGGCGAATCTAATCACTCTTGCTTATGTAGGTAAAGTGTGTGCAAAACCTCCAATAATCGCAATATCACTGCGACCAATGAGACATTCCTACGGATTAATCGAAAAACATGGAGAGTTTGTCATTAATTACCCTACTAAAGACCAATTGAAAGAAATGGATTATTGTGGGACGAGGTCGGGAAGAGATGTGAATAAATGGAATGAATTGAACCTAACCAAAGAACAAGGAGTTGTGGTTAAAGTCCCAATGGTGAAAGAATTTCCATGGAACATGGAATGCAAAGTTATAAAAAGAGTTGAGCTTGGTTCTCATGTTTGTTACTTTGGTGAAGTAGTAGCAACTCATTCTGAGGAAAATTATGTCACAAATGAAAGATTAGATCCTGAAAAATTCAATTGTTTTGCTTATATAAACGGGAACTATATCGGATTAGAGAATCGCGTATTGGAAACGCACGGTTTTTCAATGAAATAGTTAATTATTTCTTTTTTTCTTTTAAATAAAGTCAATATAAATAGAATAGTGTTTGGATAGATGCCTAAAGATTCTATTGCTTTAATCGGGTTTATGGCCACAGGTAAATCTGTTGTAGGTAAAGCATTGAAGGATCATTTAGGAAAGAATTATACATTTATAGAAATAGACCTATTAATCGAGAAGATGGCTGGCAAGTCAATCCCAAAAATATTTTCTGAAGACGGTGAAGTCTTGTTCAGAGAATACGAGCTTGAGGCGTGTAAAAAAGTATCTCAATTAAAAAAATCGATTATATCTTGTGGTGGGGGAGTTGTTCTAAATAAAAAAAATATTTACAACTTAAACCAGACATGCCAAATAGTTTTATTAACTGCCTCGCCCGAAGAAATTTATAATAGAGCTATGAAAGATGGGAAAGAAAATAGACCTATTATAGATAAAAAAGACCCCTATAAAGAAAT
>JAHLWV010000475.1 GCA_019057735.1 Promethearchaeota archaeon
AAATGCAAGAAGAATACGAAGAGATTGGAGATATCAGAGGTCCTGGATTATTTATTGGGATAGAATTAGTTAAAAACAGAGAGACACGAGAACCTTTCACAGAGCTTTCTGAAGAGATGGTATTACTAGCACCAAAACATAACTTATACTTAGGACCAAGTATGCCAATTCTAACGGCCACAGGTAAACTTAGAAGACGAAATGTAATCAAAATCAAACCACCTTTAGTTGTTACGGAAGAAGATACCGATTTTATATTAGAAAATTTTGAATTGACTCTAAAAGACGCGTTAAATAAGTTAAAATAACAAAAAAATACACTCTTTTTTTTATAAACTTAAAGACCTAATTAGATTGCATATTTCCTGTGGATTTCTTGTAGAGAAAACGAATGGTCTACCATCTTGAAAGGTTATTTTTACAGCCTCTCCGAAATCTGTGTTGTAGACCAATGAACCATCTAATCCAAATCGAATTCCTACTCCCCAATATTTTCTAAAATTTGCTTTAGTTATTTCACACCTGGTTATTTTTTTTATAGGAATTTTTTTATGGTTAAAAATTCCATATTCTACATCAAGTTGATTTTTGGTTAAGTTGATTTTTAGTCCTCTGTAGTTCCAATATATAAGAAAAATAAACAAACTTACAGCACCAAGTGTTATACCTAAAAACGCCAATTCTTTGGGTTTAAAAGCAGAAATTATAATACCGATTGAAAAAATTAATAAACATGTAAGCAACACTAAAACTTTTACAAATTTTCCCGCTGGAACCCATTCTACATATAATATTTCATCATTTTTTTGGATATTATTTTCTTTATTTATTTTAATCACCAATGTAATGTTGTTTCTTTCACCATATTAACTATAAAGATTTTTCTTTTAATTATTTATAGGGTATTTTATAAAATAAGCATTCTTTGATGAAAACAGTACAAAGATTACAACCAAACGTTCTTGAAAACCCTAATAAATAGTACACGGCTGCACTAATTTAATTTCATTAAATTCCTTTAGTAACCCGCTTTTTTCTATAAATTTCTAAAACTGTCGGCATAAATAACCTATTAAGTTTTTTATACACCTTTAGATTTGCTTTATCAGGGTTGAATTCTTTTTCAAATCTGACCATTTTTTCAATTGCGTTATCTATACTGTTATAATTCTTACAACCATAAAATCCTAAAATAGCAGCACCTAAAGCTGAACTATCCTTAACTTCTGGAATAATAACTTTTTTATTCATAATGTCGGCCAAAATCTGAGCCCATAAGTCGCTGTTCATCCCTCCACCATCTACTTTTACCTCTGTGGTTTTAGTGTGAGCTATTGCCTCTATCAATCCTAAGTACATTTGAGCACTTAATGCCGCAGATTCTAGTATAGAACGGATCATATGTCCTCTGGAATGATTCCATGCCAGACCGTGTATGGTTCCTTTTCTATATATTTGTAAGGGGATAAACAATAACCCTTCACTTCCTGCAGTAACTTCTTCCGCTTCTTTACTTAAAGCATCGTAGATGTTAAGATTTTTTTCCTCACATTCTTTATTTTGCAATCGAGAAAAATTATCCTTAAACCATTTCAATGCAAATCCAGTTCCTGGCATAACGCCTTCTAACATCCATTTTCCTTTAATAACATGGGGTAGAGGGAATATCGGGATATCTCCTCCGGGAATTTGAGCGGGTTCATCACCAGTTACTAAGTTTACAAAAGTATATGTTCCCATTGTTACCTTAGCTTGATTCTGATTAATTACGCCCATTCCTAAAGCTGAGCATTGTTGATCCCCTCCTCCTAATATTACAGGAATTTTGCTTTTTAATCCAAGTTCTCCCGCAGCTTCACTAGATAACTCACCTAGTATTTCTCCGGGTATACGAATTTCGGGCCATAAATCCACTGGTAAATCAAATTTATCAGCAAGATCAGAATCCCAATCTAATGTTTTCATATTCATTATTCCATAAATCGCATTTGTAGGTTCCGTGATGAGTAAATCACTTCCACATAACTTCATATAAATATATGTATCTGCAAAGATTATTTTGTAAACCTTACTAAATAAATCAGGTTTCTCATTTTTTAACCATAAAATCTTAGGAATCGCCCACCTAAATCCTTCTTCTTGTAGGGAATCTGCTCCCCTTTCATCCATCGCTAATATTGATGGATGCAAAACTTCTCTGTTTTTATCAATTATAACAGAATTTGCTCGAAGGATTCCAGCACATATCCCAATTATATCATTTATATCTACTTTTTTAACAACTTGATTACAAGTATTCTTGATAGCCTTCCACCAAATTTTAGGATCTTGTTCTGAAACACCAACTGGTTGCTTAACAACAGGATATTCTTCATATGCTCTGGCAATTTCCTTCCCATTTACATCAAAAATAATGGTTCTTGAGCCTGTAGTCCCAACATCAAACACACACAATAAATCACTCATTTCCATCACTTAAAATATTTAAATTTCTTTAAGAACAATTTTGAGATTTCAAAATTTATAAAGTTTTCATTATTTAAGAGTCTGTTTAAAATTAATTTAATATCTGATGTTAAAATTATAGTTCTAATTCAATCTTTTTTAATTCGAACAATCGAAAAGACAAGAATGGAAATAATTTATGTGATTTTCATAAACTAGTTATTTAATTTGAATAATAGCAAATGAGCTTAAATTAGTGTAATAT
>JAHLWV010000476.1 GCA_019057735.1 Promethearchaeota archaeon
AATGCCAGAAATCAAACAAAAGAAAGTAGAACTAATGGCACCACTGAAGAATTCCAAATCATTAAACGCAGTTCTAGGTAAAGCTGACGCTATTTATTTCGGTGTTGAAGCCTTTAACATGAGAATGTTTAGCGATAATTTCAGACTCGAAGATTTAGAAAACATAGTAAAAAAATGTCACCAGAACAATATTAAAGCTTATATGACCACGAATGTCATAATATATGAAAACGAATTTGACCTCCTTAACAAAGTTTTAGATAATGCTGCTAAAGCAAACATAGACGCTATTATTGTTCACGACATTGGAGTAATTGAGTTGATTAAAGAAAAGGGATTATCTTTCCACATCTCAACTCAAGCAAATATTTCAAACTCTCGAACCGCCCAATTTTACGAAAATTTAGGTGCGGAACGACTAATTCTTGCTAGAGAATTATCCCTGGATCAAATCAAAGATATAAAAAGTAAAATTCACAAGGCTGAAATTGAAACATTTGTTCATGGTGCACAATGTACGTCTATTTCAGGCCGATGTTATTTTTCGGCTGAAGTTTGTGAATCTCAAGAATATTCAGCTAATAGAGGTAGATGCGTTCAGCCATGTAGAAGAAGGTGGCGAGTAATCGACGACCAGTCAAACGAATTCCTCTACGATGGAGTTTTTTTCATTAATGCCAAAGACTTATGCATGATAAAATATATCCCCCAATTAATTGAAGCCGGTATTGACGCTTTTAAGATCGAAGGACGAATGCGAGACCCAATATACGTAGAAGAAACTACTTCGTGCTACAAAGAAGCGATTGATGCTTACTATGAGAAGTCTTTTACACAAGATAAAGTCAATGAATGGGTAAAACGTTTAAGTAAAGTTTACAACCGAGGATTTTCGACGGGTTTTTATTTTGGGCTACCTAAAGGCAGCGAAATTCAAAGAGAACATGACGGGAACATTTCTGATTTTAAAAAAGTGGAAATTGGAAAAGTACTCTCTTACTTCTCCGATAAAAAAGCTGCTAAAATCTTGTTAACCAAAGGAAGCTTAAAATTAAATGATGAAATATTTATAATTGGCACACACACGGATACTTATCTTAAACAAAAAATTACCTCATTACAAATAAAGCAAAAAAAACACTTGACAGAAACACCTCAGATTAAAACAAAAAACGATCGATTAACATTGGGTATTCTAGTGGATAAGCCGGTAAAAAAAAATGATAAAGTCTTTAGAATTGAAGCTAGAGACAAAAAAAATTGAATTATAATATAAGTAAAAAATAAAAAAAAATAGATAAAGATTTCGCGTACGGTTTTACACTTATTAAATTATAGCCTGTTTATAAATCTTCAGCTAAATCTTCGTAAGCCTCTAAGGCTAATTCAATAATTTCTTGAAAGGCCATAGCATCTTGTAAATTACCTTCTACGGTAATATCACCAGCCATATAAGCGCTAGTTGCGTCAACTTCGCCGAACAACATACCAGAACCTACTTCTTTTGTAGCGGAGAATGTAAACGATGGATTTTCTACGTCACCTTCGCCGTATTCTAGCGTTCCTTCTTTCGCCTTTAACCAAAACTTTTTATCTTCGTCCGTAATATTCATTTGGATAGTAATATCCATATCTTCTAGCTCTTCCTTCAAGTCTTCGTTCTCTACGGCAATCTGCTTGAATAGCTCAAAAACCTTTAAAGAATCCATTACGTCCGAGGCAGCTGCGCCGGCATCAAATTTTCCTTTCATTTCTTTTACTAATGCTTCATCAACCATGATTTTTCAACCAATTTTTGCTTTTTTACTTTTTGATTTAGTATTTTATTTATGATTTTGATCGATTAAACAAATACTATAATGTATAACTCTTTACTATATAAAAAGGTTTTATTTCTCTTATTATTTATAGTGCGAAATCCGAATGTATAGCAGTTTACCACAGAATTAGTTTACAAAATTTGTCGCATTTCAAATGGTAAATTAACCAATCTTAGATTTAACACATAAAAAAAAAAAATTGAATATAAAATAGAAAGTAAATTTTGGTATAAGATTGAAAGAAATGTTGGATTTTTATAGTTCTTCAAACATATCTTCAAGAGCTTCTAAGGCAAGTTCAATAATCTCCTGAAAAGCCATAGCATCTTGAAGATTACCTTCAACGGTAATGTCACCAGCCATATAAGCGCTAGTTGCGTCAACTTCGCCGAATAACATTCCGGCACCGATTTCTTTCGTGGCAGAGAATGTGAACGATGGATTTTCCACATCACCCTCGCCAAATTCCAAAGTGCCGTCATGAGCTTTTAACCAAAACTTAGCGTCGGCATCAGTTATATTCATCTGGATAGTGATATCCATATCCTCTAATTCCTCTTTTAAGTCCTCGTTCTCTTCAGCTACTTGCTTAAAGAGCTCGTAAACTTTTAGAGTGTCTTTCACATCAGATGCGGCAGCGCCAGCACCTATAGCGTCTTTAATTTCTTTTAATAAAGCTTTATCAACCATTATTGTTAAACCTCTTTTTAAATTTTAATATCTTTTTTTGATTCAGTATTAAATTAAATTATGATTATAGATAAGATATTTTGATATAAAAACCTTTAATCGTTTTCTCTACAAACATCGTAAAGTTTTTATACGCCTTTGGGGATTCTGGCTTAGATTTGAATAATTTTGTCAGTTTTTCGACAATAGTAAAAAG
>JAHLWV010000477.1 GCA_019057735.1 Promethearchaeota archaeon
TTAATGATATCTTAGATGCTGACTACTGGGCCAGAGAGAAGGCTTTAAATTTTTGCACGAATATAAAATAACGAAAAGCGTAAAGCGTAAAACGTAAAAACATAGCTCAAAATTTAAAATTTGAATATATATCTCGATTCGTTGATTAGTTGCTTAGTTACTTAGTTAATTAGTTAATAAATTATTAGAATTAAACCATTTGACTAGTTTATCTTTCATATTATATTTCAAGCTAACGACTAACGACTATTCACTAACGACTAATTAAGAGTTTTGAATTATGGTTTTTCGCTTTTAGCTTTAAGTTTTTAGCTATACACTGATAACTTAAATCTGAAATATTGTATTTAAAACTAACGACTATTCACTATTCACTAACGACTAATTAAATAACGACTAATTTATTTTGGAGTAAAAATGTTAACTATAATTGCCTTTATATTTGTTTTTAGTATATTAATATTTTTTCATGAATTCGGTCATTTTATTGCTGCTAAAGCATCTGGAGTAAGGGTATATAAATTTGCCTTTGGTTTCGGACCAAGAATATTAGGATTTACAAAAAACCAAACAGAATATGTAATCTGCTTAATTCCTCTCGGCGGTTATGTAAAAATGGCTGGGGAAATGGGACAAGAAAGTATTAAAGAAACATCAGAAGAAGTGACAGAAGAACAAAGATTTGACAAAAAATCATTGGGAATTAGAGCATTAATAGTGGCCTTAGGTCCTTTTATGAATATTGCAACCGCAGTTGTTATATTTAGTCTTATATTTTTTATAAATGGAATTCCAGTAGTTACCAATTCTGTATCGACAGTTATTGAAAATGGCCCTGCTGAACAAGCTGGTATATTTTCCGGAGATAAAATTATCGCGATTAATTCGATAAAAATGGAAGATCCTAATATAATTGCGAATATTATAAATAAAAGTTCAGGCGAAAAGTTACAAATTACCTTAGATAGGGTAGGGGAGGTTATTGAGGTTTTTGTAATTCCTGAATATGATGATAATTATAAAAAAGGTTTAATTGGAATTACTTTTGAAATATCTATCGAAAAAATTAATATATTTTCAGCCTTTTCCAAGGGCTTAATTGCAACTGGAAATATTATTAAATTAATATTTTCCAACACAATTGAAATGATTACCGGAAAAGTTCCCATTGAAATAGCAGGACCTTTGGGTATAGCTCAAATGACTGGAGAAGCAGCAAAATTAGGCTTCTTAAACTTATTATATTTTACAGCAATTTTAAGTATATTTATAGGATTGTTTAATCTTCTTCCCATCCCCATTTTAGATGGCGGGCATATAATAATTTTAGCTATTGAAAAATTAAGAGGTAAACCCTTGGAAGCTGAAAAAATAAGCTTTATGTATTTCATCGGGATATCACTTATGATAATTCTTTTTATTATTGCTACTTATAAGGACATTTTAAGAGTTTTTGTTAAGTAGAAAAAAAGGAAATTGTAAAAGATGTATATGAGAAGAAAGACCAGGAGCGTGAAGGTAGGTAACTTGGAAATCGGAGGGGATGCTCCAATTTCAGTTCAATCAATGACTAATACTGACACGAAAAATATATCAGATACAGTATCCCAGATAAAAAGAATGGAAAAAGAAGGTTGTGAACTTGTAAGAGTGGCTGTTCCGGATTCAGAGTCATGTTATTCATTACCTTTAATAAAAAAAGAAATTAGTATACCCCTAATTGCTGATATTCACTATGATTATAAATTAGCTTTAAGATCAATTGAATGTGGTGTGGATGGATTACGGATAAACCCTGGAAATATCGGCAATGATGAGAAAATAAAATTAGTCATAAAATCAGCAAAGAAAATGAATTTACCTATTAGGTTTGGTATAAATTCCGGTTCGTTAGATAAAAATATACTGAAGAAATATAAAAAAGTAACTCCTCAGGCTTTAGTAGAAAGTGCTGTAAATGTTATCAAGATATTAGATGAACTCAACTATCATAATATAATATTCTCCATTAAATCTACAAATATAATTAATACTATCGAAGCAAATAATATATTTTCCTCAAAATATGATTACCCTTTACATTTGGGAATTACTGAAGCAGGCCCGCCTTTTCAAGGTATTATTAAATCATCTGTTGGAATTGGCTCATTATTATTTCAAGGAATCGGTGACACTATCCGAGTATCACTGACTGGGGACCCTGTAGAAGAAATAAAAGTAGGTTATGAAATACTAAAGGCTTTACATCTTAGACAAAGAAGCCCGGATTTAATTTCTTGTCCTACCTGTGGGAGATGCAAGGTAGACCTAAGTAAAATTGTAAAAAAAGTGGAAAGGAAGATTCGCCATATAAATAAACCATTAACTATTGCGGTTATGGGTTGTATGGTAAATGGTCTGGGTGAAGCAAAAGAAGCTGATATAGGAGTTGCATTTGATAAAAAAAATGGAGTGCTATTTAAAAAAGGTAAGATAATTGCTAAATATAGTGATAAAATAATAATAAGAAGATTATTAAAAGAAATTAAAGTTATGTAAAAAGATGTAATGTGTAACAAGTGATAAGTAACCAGCAGCAAGTACATGTTTTTATAATTTCTGAAATCTAATCTTGTTACTTATTACTCATTACTTATTACTCATTACTGTTTTTTATACGAGATACGAATTTGACATTGAAAATAATTATATAACATGTTAC
>JAHLWV010000478.1 GCA_019057735.1 Promethearchaeota archaeon
GTAATGGGTCAAGTTTAATTATTTCTTGGGTATGTGCTATCCCTATTTTTCTAGCATCTTCTAAATTAGCAGGATTATTAGAACCAACTGTAATTTTTGGAGCGCGACAAACCAATGCTTTAACTTTTTTATCATAAAAAACGGTCCCAATTCCCCCTCGCCCAGCTTGTTTGCTTGACGCCCATTTACGGCCAGGAACATACCAAGAAAAGTTTAGCATACCCCAATTCGAATGTTTTGCGGCAGGACCAGTACTCACTACCGAAATCCGTTGTTTTTCGCGGTCATCTTGTGCGTACAACTCAGTAAGTTGCTGGGTCAATTCATGAGAATAATTAGATAACATCTCAGATTCTTCTACTTCTTTGATTTGAACAATCCCCTCGACACCATCTATATATATTACAACCTCTTTTTGAGCTTTACCTTGAATTTCAATCGCATCAAAACCCGAGAATTTTAAATACGGACCGAAATAACCGCCAACATTAGAATCCACGATAATACCCGTTAAAGGAGATATTGTTGTAACAATTGATTTCCCCGAACCGGGGTAAAAGATGCTCCCTCCTAAAGGTCCAGAAGAAATGCAAATTTCGTTTTCGGGATCGTCCCATTTAACAATTCTATCTTGAGGAAGTCCATTCCACATGAGCCAAAGATCAAATCCTTTCCCACCGATAAACTTTTCTTTCATTTCATTAGTAACTGGTTTTATCTTAATCTCCTTAGTGGTGAGATTAATGTAGAGTGTTCTGTTAGTATACCCTTTTTGCACTTCGAGTAATTCATATTTTTTTTCTAATAAGATCAATTTATTTACCACCTAATTGCAAAAATAAACACTAATAAAAATAGGGTTTATTGATTATTAGTATAATCTACCCTTAAAAAACTTCTAAAAATTAAAATATTATTTTAAAAATTTCTCAATAAATTTATCTAAAGTTTCTTCAATTGTTGGGCTTTTAACAGCTTCTATATCGTATGAAACTCTAATAATAGGCTTATTGCTATTAATTAATTTTTCAAGATCAATCGGGCTGCCATCAATTATAATTTCGCACTCAGCTTTATTTAGGGTTTCTTCCATGTCTTTAATCTGTTGGTCGTTGTACCCCATAGCTGGAACTATCTGTGTGATCTGTGGAAATTCTTCAAATACTTTTTTCATAGTACCCGTTACGTAAGGTTTTGGATCTATAATTATAGCTCCACTATTGGTTGCCGCAACAAACCCCGCGCCGTACGACATACTACCATGCGTTAAAGTTGGCCCATCTTCTACAACAATTACTTTTTTGCCCTTTAAATCAAGATTACCTTCGACGGTAACAACCGAGTTTGTATATATTTTTGTTGCGCCGGGATTTAATTCATTTAAATTATCCTCAACGATTTTAACATCTTCTGGTTTAGCGTTATTCATTTTATTGATAACGAACACATCGGCAGATCGGGCATTTACTTCGCCAGGATGATATTTCATCTCGTGTCCCGGTCTTAATGGGTCTACTACGATAAAAAGTAAATCTGGAACGTAAAACGATAGCTCGTTGTTTCCACCGTCAAATATGATTACATCCGCTTCTTTTTCTGCTTCTCTAACAATTTTTTCGTAATCTACTCCAGAATAAATCACAAGTCCCTGCTCAATGTAAGGTTCGTATTCCTCTCGTTCTTCAATAGTGCATTCGTACTTATCTAAATCCTCGTACTTCTCGAAACGCATGACATTTTGCTTTATTAAATCCCCATAAGGCATTGGTTCTCTTACTGCTACAACTTTATAACCTTTATTCATTAAATACCGATAAGTTGCTCTAGAAACTTGGCTTTTACCGCATCCAGTTCTAACAGCACATATAGCAACAATGGGTTTTTTTGATTTAATTTGGGTGAATTTTCCCGATATTAAACGATAGTTAGCTCCCGCAGCTAGCGCTCTAGACGCTTTATGCATAACTTCCTCGTGCGAAACATCAGAATACGCAAAAACGACCTCATCTATGTCGTATTTTCTGACAAAATCTTCTAGACTATCTTCTGATACCATAGGGATACCCTTAGGATAGAGCTTTCCGGCAAGTTCAGCGGGATATTTTCTTTCCGCCCCTTCAATTGTGCCTACATTCTGCTCTCCAGCAATAGTAAAAGCTATTACCTCGTATTCTTCATTATCTCGGAAGACGGTGTTAAATAAATGGAAATCGAAGCCTAATGCCCCTATTATAACAACTCTCTTTTTCTTCATAAATACAAACCATTCTAATAGTGTTTTTTACATTATTATAATAATTAATTTGGGATTTGTAATAATATTTATTGATAGTATTATGGGAATGACAACCCGCTTATATGAAGAAATAATAATTCTAATAAATTTTTCAAGATTTAAATTCTATAAGGTATAACAAATACTATAAAAGCTCGAAAGTTCACTCCAATCTTTTATCATATATTTCTTTTATTTCTTTCTTTACCTCTTGTAGTTTTTCACCTCGTAAAGGAAAGAAAAGTAAAATTAGAAATCCAACAATCAATAAAATGATTGGAACAAGCGCAACTCCAAATTGGATACCTAGAACTGCGCTTTCGGTTTGAATTTCAGCCGCCCCATTATATCCCATAAAAGTAATGATAATTGTAAAGAGAAAAATCATGCCCTGTTTGTTTGGTGTTATAAAAATTGCGTTGATTC
>JAHLWV010000086.1 GCA_019057735.1 Promethearchaeota archaeon
AAAGTAAGTCCAAATACATTGAGCTTGATTTTAATATAGAAAAAGCAGAAAATGCGGAAAAAAACGGCGATATATTCAATAGCATCAACTACTATCAGCACGCGTTAAAAATTCTCAATGAATTCAAGGTGTACAATGTCTTAGATCCCAGAATAAAAAAAATTAAAAAAAAAATCCAAAAACTCAGAGAAGAAATATAAAATCGGTTTTTGAAAGATTAGTTTTTATTTATTTTCATTTCAAGGACTCCTTATAGATTTTATATAACTTTTTAAGGACATATAAATAAAGAGTACAACCTATTCGACTTTTTTGTAAGATTCTATAGGGTGTGTGATAGTAAGAAATTTTTTTTACGTGCTAATATTGTACAATTTAGTTTCGTAAATTACTTTTTAAATTTTTACACAATAACCAGTGATTAAGATGAAAACAGTAAAAGTTATTGTTTCAGGGGATGGAGGAGTAGGAAAAACCTCATTTTTAAACCGACTCGTCCATGATAGCTTTTACGAGGATAATAAATTAACAAGAGGTGTTGATTTTTATTCGAAAAACATCAAGGTCAATGGAATTGAATTAAATTTTATAATGTGGGATTTTGCTGGTCAGGCTCAGTTTAAAACGCTTCTAAATGATTTTGTTGCCGGTTCTATCGCAGCTGTTATCCTTTTTGACCTAACTCGTATTAATACCATTGAAGATGTGTACGATTGGATAAAAACTTTAGAGCCTTTTGGAAACCTTCCTATATTATTAATAGGAACAAAAAACGATCTTATTGTGCCATCTGATACTCAAGCGATAGATAATTACATCCTTGATATTGTAAATGAATACGAAAATATTATTACATATCTTAAAATATCTTCAAAAACTGGAGAAAACATAAAAAACGCTTTTGAAATTTTAATTGGAAGTCTATGCCTTTAATTGGATGTAAACATTTCCAATATCTAAATTTTCTCAACCCATCCAAATTCGTCGTCTATATCCAAACGTTGAATGCCGATGAGCGTCTCGTAAACCTTTCGAGTAATTTCTCCCGGTTCCCCTTCACTAAAAATTCGTTTTTTCTCCTCGAGAACAACCGATTTAATAGGAGTAATAACAGCAGCAGTTCCCGAGCAAAAAGCTTCGGTGCAAGATAATTCAAAAAGCTCTTTGTAAGAAATGTCTCTTTCCTCTGTTTTCATTCCAATTTTTTTTGAAGCAAGTTCTAAAATCGATTTTCGTGTGATTCCAGGCAAAATTGTGCCAGCGGTCTTCGGTGTTACTAAGACTCCGTCAATTACAGCAAAGAAGTTCGCAGCTCCAACCTCATCAATATATTCTTTATGAACGGCATCCAAAAAAATAACCTGCGCAAAGCCTCTTTTCTTAGCTTCTTTGGCGGGTAGCATAGAACCTGCGTAATTACAACACGTTTTACTCGAGCCCGTTCCGCCTGGAGCCGCTCTTGTGTATTTCTTCGTGATTTCTAAATCTATACCTTGAAACCCTTCTGGAAAATAGGGTCCTACCGGAACGGTAAAGATTATCATTTTATATTCACTAGCGGGTTTTACTCCAACTGTAGGACCAGTTCCAATCATTAATGGGCGAATGTAAAGAGCGCCACCACTATCATAAGGTGGTACATAATCCTCATTAGCCTTCACTACTTTTTTTACGGCAGAAACAAAGTTATTTATGTTATAATTGGGCATGAGCAATCTACTCCCACTATCGTTGAATCGCTTTGCGTTCTCCTCTGGTCTAAACAGAACGTGATCGCCCTTTTTAGTTTTTAATGCTTTCAAACCTTCGAAAATTCCTTGCCCATAGTTTAGTATGCACGATGCAGGTGAAATCTCGAAGTTACCGAACGGTACTAACGTACCTTCGTCCCAACTACCGTCTCTGTAATTTGATACAAACATAGTCTTCGTTTCAATAAATTCGAACCCTAGAGCGTAGTAATTTATATCTTTAGCATCCATAAATATCTTATCCTAGTTAATTTTATTAGAATTATTTAATGATTTGTTTCTTAAATAATCTTATTGATAAAACTTGATCGTCCTTATTTGTTGTTATTTGCGAAAAAATCTAAAAAATCAATAAAAATAAATAAATAAAACGAGATTTATAAATTAATTTTAAATAATATCTTCGAGATAATGGTAATTCTCTAATTAATAATGACAACTAATCCTCACCAATCAAAGGAATTTAAACTTGTTTTTGCGGGGCTAGATAATGCCGGTAAAACGAGCGCGTTGATAGCTCTTAGGCAGAAATACAACTTTTATGAGCGAGTTAAAAACCTAAAGCCAACAATTAAAATCGATTACAGTTCTTTTAAATTCCTTAATACCTATCGAATTAATCTTTGGGATATGGGTGGGCAAAAAAAGTTTAGAAAAATCTATTTAACTAATCCTGTATATTTTTATGAAACAGATTACATTTATTACCTAATTGACATTCAAGATGAGCTTAAATTTGAAGAATCGGTGGAATATCTCCACGAGTTATTAGATGTCTATAGGGATCTTAATTATGCAAACGAAGTAATAATTTGTTTCAATAAATTCGATCCAAAGTTTAAGAACGACGAAGATTATTTAGATCGAGCCAAAATGATAAATAATCTAATATTGGCGCAAAATAACGATATCAAATTTAAATTCTTTAACACCTCTCTTTATGATATTTCGTCGATCTCTCAAGCAATATCTTACTCACTAAATACCGTGTTGCATTTAAAAGAAATCAGCGCAGTTCTAAACAGATTCGTCAACAAATATCGTTGTAGTTACGCAATACTCTATACTGACACGGGTCTAATAATCTCAGATCATTACATGGAAGCTATGGATACCCGGGAGTTCGAAGAGAAAATAAGTAATAAACTTAACGATGATCTTGAGTTTTTTCAGAGGATTAAAGACGAAAAAGTAGACATAAGCGATCGCACGGTATTTTCTAACGCTAAAACCTATTACGTACGAAAATTTTTAGTAGAAATTAAGAATGTAGAAAATGTATTCTACGTAGGAATAAGCACTCCTCATAATAATTTTAGTGCAATAAAGAATGAATTAAACGATTTTCAGAGCGTATTACTAAGAAATCTAGTCTGAAAACGATGGAGAATAGATATCGTGACATTCGTTTTCAAAAAAGAAAACGAGCGTTAGGAAAAGATTTTTAAGGGGGAATATTGTTTTTACAACTGAGAAAGAAAGGTTTATTTAAACAAACAAAACATTTTTCTGAGGTATGGTGTTACTTTTTATATGGCTTTACAAAAAATGACTGCTCAAAAAATAATTGAGAAGAAAAAAAAAGGAGAAAAAATAGTAACCATCACTTCTTACGACTATTCGTTTGCTAAGATCGTTGACGAATGTGGAATTGATTTAATTTTAGTAGGCGATTCTCTTTCTATGGTTATTCTTGGGTATAAAAATACATTGGCAGTTACAATGGAAGAAATGATTCACCATACAAAAGCAGTGTCTCGTGGAGTTTCAAATGCCATGATAGTTGCGGACATGCCATTTTTATCTTATAAAATCAATATTCAAGAAGCTGTTAGGAATGCTGGAAGATTCATTCAGGAATGTGGAGCTGAAGCTGTGAAAGTTGAGGGGGGCATGAAAATTTGTCCCACAATAGAAGCCATGATAGATGCTGATATTCAAGTCATGGGGCATATAGGACTTACTCCTCAAGCAATATATGAGTTTGGAGGATTTTTAGTTCAAGGGAAAACAATAGAAGCCGCAAAAAAGCTGATTTTAGACGCAAGAAGCCTAGAAAAATCAGGCGTGTTTTCAATTGTTTTGGAAAGCATTCCTTGGCAAATAGCAAAATTAATTACTAAATCGATTGACATTCCAACTATAGGAATTGGAGCTGGTTCTTACTGTGACGGTCAAATTTTAGTTATTAACGATATGTTAGGGCTTTTTACCGACTTCAAACCTAAATTTATTAAATATTTTGGAGATGTGGGAAAATCCATCCGAAACGCATTGTTTGATTATAAAAACGAAGTAGAAAAAGGTTTTTATCCCGATAGAGAGCACTCATACGAATTTCCACATGAATCGTTAGAACAAATTAACGATTGGTTTGAAAACCTTGATATCGAAGAAGAGACTAACAAGAGATACCTATAATACCATAACTTCCAGCTAATATAAAAAATCTCCGTTGAAATCGTTTTTTAAAAGAGCATTATAAATTTATAAATATTTAATAAAAGTAGAAGATTCGAAAATTCTCTTAAAAAGTGCCATACAACCACAGTTGCCCACACATAATATAGAAAATAAGAAGTATTATATCCAAAAGTATAATTAAATAAATTTTTATTAATAATAATAATATAAGAACTTTGATTAGTATATAAATTTCTAATACAAAAACCGAATAAAGTAATGGAAGAATTGAAATGGTTGAAGAATACGATTATCTTTTTAAATCTATTGTGGTAGGGGATGGTGGTGTCGGTAAAACCGCACTTACACTCCGATTTTCGAAAGGCTTTTTTACTGAAGATTACAAAATGACGATCGGTGTTGATTTCCACGTAAAAACGATCTCAATTGACACTCTTGAAGGTCCGATAAAATGTAAACTCCAACTCTGGGATACCGGTGGTCAAGAACGATTTAGTTCTATCAGACCTATGTATTATAGAGGATCACTCGGTACAATCCTCGTCTTCGATCTTACGAATTCCGCAAGTTTTGAACATTTACCACAGTGGATTGAAGAAGTTAGGGCTAATATAAAATCTGATATACCTGTATTACTGATTGGCAATAAAAGCGATTTAACAGACCAAAGAGCTGTTTCACTTGAAGAAATTAACAATTTTACTGGAGATTTCAACTTATATTATATGGAGACGTCTGCTAAAACGGGTGACGGCGTCGGAGATTGCTTCTACATTCTTGCTTGCTTGATGATAGGACAAGGAGTTCCTGACCAATTAATCGATAGCACAACCGTTTTCGCTCCAGGACAGATTATTATAGGAAGTGAACCCATCGAAAAGCCAGAAGTTCAACCTACAATACCTCAAGAAGCGTTTTCAGCACCACCAGTTCCGGAACCTGTCGCAATTAACACCCAACAAGAACCCACACAATTTGAACCTGAACCCGAACTTGAATATGAGGCACCTCCAGTACCAGAACCAAAAATAACGTACCCTAAAGAACCCACACAATTTGAACCAGAACCCGAGCTTGAATACGAAGCTCCCCCAGTACCAGAACCTGCTTCTGTGGTTCAACCTCAAGCTGATCCAGAAATTTTTACGCCCGAACCAACAGACATAGAATTTAAAACGCCTGATCAGATCATAGCTGAGAAATCTCAGCCATCAGAACAAGATAGCGAAACTTATAAACCAAAAACTGTACCGTTTACATCAAATGTTCCAATCCCGGCACCTACTCCTAAAGAATTTCAAACACCACAAAAAGAAAAACCCCCGGAGAGTTCTTCTATCCAAACTCCATTCCGCGTCACGAAAAGAGAAGATCCACCCAAACCACGACCGGCATCTATGACATTTGAACCAACCCCTCAACCACAACAAGAAATAGCCGTTGAGCCGCCATTATTTCAAGACTCCGCTTCCCAACCTGCATCTTCTGAATCGTTAGTCGACTATATGCCCCAAACAATGATATCTAAAAAAGAAATGAAAAAACTAGCTAAAGAAAAAAAGAAACAGGATAAAGAAAAGGCAAAAATCGAAAAAGAAAAGAAAATTTCTGAAAAACGAGATAAACAAGGGGATCTATTTGAAGCGATGAAGACTTCAAAAAAAAGTAAAAAACAAAAAAATGCTGATGATGACGGTGTGATACCCAAACAGATGACACCTCAAGTACCACCGAGTTCCGAACCCAGCTCATTGTTCCAGACTTTAACTCAAAGAACGGAAGCAATTCCAGCGGAAAGTAGCGCATCCTTCGTTCCCTTTGCCGCTACAAAAAGCGTTGACGAAGAAGAGAAATCTAAATTACGAATAATTCCTAACGTAGCAGATATAGATAGCAATTTCACATCGTTCACAACAATTACATCCTCTCATTCAGTTCAAGAAGAAAATGAAAAAGAGAAGAAAAAAGATCTCCTAATTTGCAAACAATGCGGAACAATGTTATCTTCCGATTACGCTTATTGTAATAAATGCGGTAATAAACTCTAAATACGATAACTAAAAAACTAAATTTAAAAATTATAATTAAAAATTTTTACCGCAAATGGGGCATGTGCTCCACAAACTTTTGATTTTTGAATTACAAAAAGGACAGACTTTCAAATCTGGATCTATCTGAGTTTGAAGAGTTCCAAAAATCGTTGTTGTATCTTCAACATGATATTTTTTTGGTTGAGGGGGTGATACATCGCTTTGATGGTTTAAATGTAGTTCAGAGAGTTGAATTGACTCGTCAAAAATTATTTTATCAAGTTCATCTTCAAGCTCTACATTGGATTTTTCGATACTTTCTGAGTTTTCAGTAGATTGATCCGTTACCTTTGAAGGTTTATATTCTGAAGAATGGGGAATATTTTCTGGGGAACGACCCTCATCGGATCCTAAATGTTCCCTCGGTAAGCCAACTTTATAACGAAAGTACTTACCGTCATTATTTTCAACGATTTTTTCCCCGTGTGCTAATAACACTTCAATGTAATAAATAACTACTGTACCTAATGGAACCTCAACAATTTCGGCAATAAAATAATCTAACTGGTTTTCCATCCTCAAGCTATACCAAGACACACCCTCATCAGCGCTAAAAATTAGTTGTACCCGTTCAAATGCGTCGTCAAATTCTTCTTCCGTTATTTTTACGACAATTTTAATTGTTTTTTTCAATACTTCTTTTTTTCCAACAACCAGATCTGTTTTATCATAATCCCAAGCGGCACCACATTTAGGACAATTAGTAAACCAATTAGGATATTCGTAATTACATCCGGTACATGTTTTCGTATAGTATCTCGTTGTTTTTATTCCAAGCTTTTTTTTTTTATCTTTTGCCATTCTCTAACTCATTACTAAAGGGGATTTTAACCCTACATAATTTTATTACATTATTATACCTTTGTTTGACTTGCGTTATATAATTAACGTATATTATAAAATTCTCTAACGTTACTTTTTATAATTTTAGTTTTTTTACAATTTTTTCTAAATCGTAACTAAATTCGATTAAATGGTCTCTTTTTACATGAGGCATAATGACCACTCTCACTAAATTGAAATCCAGAAATTTTCCTAACATCCATTTGTTGTTACGTAAAAGTTTTTCAACTTCACATATACTTTTTCCACTTTCAGTGGTGATGCCTACTACATTCATAACGGGGTCAACCGCTAATCTCAAACCTTCAATTTCTGATATTCTTTGTACTAAGAACTTTGTATTTTCCATACATTTTTTCACGATTTCCTTAAAGCCATTAACCCCTAAAAGTTTTAGAATTGCCCAAAACGCTATGATCGGACTTCCGGGTCTAGTACCCACTATGTGAAAATGTTTAAAATTCCCCCCTGCTAAATAGGGAATTTCAAATCCTATTTTTTTTAAAATCGAAGCATCTTTAATGAGATATCCTCCTGAAGGTATAATTCCTAAGCCCATTTTGTGAGGATCTGCTGTAATTGAATCCACGCTTTTTACTGAAAAATCCCAAGCTGGAACAGGATAACCTAACTCCTTTAGAAAAGGTAACACAAATCCACCAAACGCAGCATCTACGTGAAAAAATATGTCTCGTCCTTGAATACATTCGCCTATTTCTTTAATAGGATCAACCAAACCTAAAGAAGTTGTGCCTGCAACACCGACAACAGCGCAAGTTCTATCGTTAACGAGCGATTCTAAATGATTCAAGTCTAATTGAAAATTATCAAGAAGATTCACCTTTTTCAACTTGATATTTAATAAATCTGCTGCTTTATCAAAGGAAATATGAGCTGAGCACGGGAGTACAATCTCTGGTTTCTTAATATGAGGACGTAAATTTCGAGCAATTCGCATCGCTATTAAATTCGCTTCCGATCCACCAGTTGTAAACGTACCATAAATATTACCATTACCAAATAATTCACCAATTTCGCGTATCACTTCATCTTCTAACTCAGCGGTGCCTAAAAATAACCCTGGATCTCCCAAATTTTTTGAAATATACTTATTATGTATTTCTTTAGCAAAGTTTAAAGGTTCTGAGCACATAGAACCTAAAATTGAGCCAGAATCGTATGATAAATCCTTTTTCAGCTTTTTTTCAAGCAGTTCAAGTATTTTTTGTTTCTCTATTCCTTCTTTCTGCATAGTTTACTAATATAAAACAATTTTAATTTTTATTCTCATATTTCTTAAAAAATAAAAAGCTCAAAGGAATTAAAATTTTACAAAATATGATATGTGAAGTGAGATGAAGTTTTAATAAAATATTTTGACGTATTAGAACCTATGAGAATCTCTTGTTGTATATTTTTCGATCACGGCTTCTAATTCGTAGCTGATATCAATTTTGTAGGAATTAGCAAGACAAATTAAAGCAAACATGACATCTGCGAGCTCTCCACCAAAATTGGGTGAAATTTTATCAGATTTTTTAGGTTTAAAACCTTCTAAATGATTTATTTCTCTTGCAAGTTCCCCAATTTCTTCTACAATTGCACTCAGCATAGAAAGAGGCGGCCAATATCCTCCGTGATGCGCGATCCAATCATCTATTTTCTTTTGAAATTCTTTTAGTGAAATATTTTT
>JAHLWV010000479.1 GCA_019057735.1 Promethearchaeota archaeon
TTCTTCTTCCTTGAAATTGATAATATATGGCGTTAAATAATTACCTGCTTTGCAAAGGACAAAAACCCCATCATATTTCTCATTCCATTCTTTAGCGCTTCGTATTCCGTCTAACTCTTTAATTTTTGCGATTAATTCTGGTTCTTTTTGCATAAGTTGTTTTAACAAATTCAGCGAGTCTGTGATTGGATCTTCTCCAATGAGGATTTTTCTTTCGAAATCTTCTACTTCATCAATATCCTCCTCATAAATCTTTGTCATATATGATAAGTTAGGCCTTTCATCTTCCTTAAGTAATTTAGAATCCATTCCGAAAACATCATTGATTTCTTTAATCCGAGCTTCTACTTTTTCTACTAACTGTAAATCATCCTCCAATTCTTTTTCAGGTAAGAAATTGAATACATAAATTGCGTCATGTTCTGAGCCAAGTCTATCAACACGCCCTATTCTTTGGATGAGTTTTAAAGGATTCCAGTGAATATCGTAATTAATTACGCAATTAGCATCTTGTAAGTTAATACCTTCACTCATAACATCAGTAGTTGCTAAAATTTCTATTTCTTTTTCTTTGGAGATTAAGTGTTCTACCTTATTTGCTTTCGGTGCAAATCTCTCCACTACATTATATACATTTTTAGTCTTAGAAGTGACAAATTCAATTTTCAAGGTATCATCTAGAAGTCTATTATCCGTGAACCACTTAATTGCCATCTGAATATATTGGATAGTGTCACTATATTGACTAAAGATTAAAATTTTCTCTAATGGTTTTTCGATTAACTCAGATTTACCCGAAATGAGCGTATTAACCAAATCTTTAAGTTTTATTAGCTTATCATCTTTTTTGTAATCTTTCTGGATTTCTTCACAGATCGCATTTATTTTATCGAAGATTTGCTGTAAATCGTTAATATCACTTTTTAAATCTGTCTTTAATTTTCCTAAATCGAAAGCGGCTGGATCATAAAATTCAACCTTATCTTCTTTTAATAAAAAATCCACCATTTCCGAGATATTATCCAGGTCATCTTCCTCCCTTAATAATTGGTCTACTTTTTTACCCATTACGATCTTTCCCTTGTCTATAAGCCCTAAGAAATTTTTATAAGAATTCAACATTCTTCCAAGGGTCTCTTTAAATGAGTAAATACTGCTTTCTAAGCGTTTTAGTAAAAGTGATTTCATCAGACCTCTAAGATTATTACCTATCGTTGACAAATTCGAATATTTTGTTTCCGAGGTAAATTTCGGAAGTAGATAATTCCCCATTGAGTATCTTGAATATGTCAAGTCTCTAAGAACATCAACAATCTCAGAATAAAACCCAACACCATAAATTCTTTCGATGTAGTATTCAATAGTTTTTAATAATCTTTTTGGAAAATACTTTTTTTCTCCTTTCATTTCTATGTAAAGCTGGCCGGTACTGTCTTTCTCGCCATATTGATTTAGAATATCATAACGAGTTCTTCTGACCATTATATGTGTTAATAATTCTGATAAACTTGCATTTTCATGCTCTACTTTTTTAACAAATTCTAATAAATTGGGAGGATTTATAGGAATTTTAGTTATGTCTTCTAAATGAAATAGTTTAACTTGATGGTAGACATCTCTCACACCTTTTGAATAGGGTGTAGCACTTAGTAAAATAACCTCATTTACAATGGGTAAGAATTTAGAGATATTTTCATATCGGATTGTGTTTTTATTTCTAAAATGGTGGCTCTCATCGATTAATACGGAAATTGTATTTTCAAATTCGCTCATGAGAACTTGATCATAATCCTCCTTACTCAACATCCCTTGACTTAAAACTCTTGCGTTTAAAGAATATTTATTTATAATTCCCTTCCACATTGGGATCAATTTTGGAGGACATATTATCAGGATTTTTCCACGGCGACCTAATATTTCATTTCTCCTATAAAAATGCTCTAAGCAAGCGGCACCTATATAAGATTTTCCCATGCCCACCACATCAGAAATGATAACGCCATTATATTTACGGGCAACTTCAATACCCCGTAAGACAGCCCATTTTTGAAATTCAAATAGGTCTTGATATATCTCGAAACTTCTGATTACTTCTTGTGTTGTTTCTAAACTTTTTTTATACATCTCGTATATGGCTTTAACATAGACAAAATAGGGATCTGGAAGTCCTTCTGTTCCTGGAATATAAGAAACCCATGATTTATCAATAACATCAAATAGATCTTTCGAAAAGTCGTCAGATAAATCCCACTTTTCCTTGAACCATTCGATTAGGGTTTGAGCATTAGCGTCATACACCAGTGCGTTTAATTCGGTATTACCGCATAAACCCGAGATTGAGAGATTACTTGAACCAACAATGCCGGAGTATGGCGGACTGATGGATATAGGTGTATCTTTTTCGAAAATGTAGGCTTTAGAATGGAATTTCTCTTTAGTATAAATTCTCAAATTGAATTTTCTATTCCCAGAAGCTCCTTCTCTCACCCACTCTTTTAAATCTACAAGATAATCCTCTAAATCAAGCTCGGGCGTTGCGTATAAAATTTGCTTTTGAAAGTTTTCTTTTGTTTTTTCAACTAATTCTTGTTTATCTTCATTCGTTATAAGATCTACTCTTTGTTTTCCACCTGCAATTGTAATATCACCATAAATTTCGAGTAAATCATCATATGTTTTTCGATTTACATTATTTCC
>JAHLWV010000087.1 GCA_019057735.1 Promethearchaeota archaeon
GATCCTCCAATTAAATTCGAACATCTATGGTTAAACGATGTTCACGCATATCACGGAAATGCAGCTGTAGATTGCTACATTGGGTGCACTAGAATGGCAGATATCAGGTCATTTGAATACGGTGGAGGACATGTTATAGAAGATCTTGTTTCAGGGAAACCAATTCGATTAAAAGGTAATTCATATACGACAGATTGCTATCCTTTATCAGAAGTAGACACAACATTTACTATTGACGAGATTAATCAAGCTGTCTTGTTAAATCCAAGGAACGCTTACCAGCGTTATGTGTGTGCAGTCAATAGTTCAGACAAAACACTTTATACTTATATGGGTAAATTACTACCGAAATATGGAAACGCACACTTTGCGGGCGCAGGTGCGTTAAGTCCTTTGAGCAACGATCCTGACTATGAAACAATCGGGATAGGAACAAGAATTTTCCTTGGAGGAGGAATCGGGTATGTTATCGGAGAAGGCACGCAACATAATCCAAAAAGTAGATTTGGAACTCTGTTTGTTAAAGGAGATTTAAAACAAATGACACCCGAATATCTAAGGGGGGTGTCTTATGAAAAGTATGGAACCTCTCTCTTTGTGGGATTAGGAATAGCAATTCCAATATTAAACGAAGGGTTGGCAAAAAAAACTGCGATATCTGACGCTGAACTTCTTACTGATGTCGTTGATTATGCGGTCCCAAGACGAGATCGCCCTAAACCAAGGCAAGTAAGTTACGAAGAGATGAAGAGTGGCTATATAGAACTGAATGGAAAAAAGGTAAAATGTTCCCCTTTATCATCCTTTCATCACGCTAAAAAAATTGCGGAAACCTTAAAGAGTTGGATTAAAGAAGGTAAATTCTACTTAAATCCGCCTGCGGAGACGTTACCCACTGACACTGTATTTAAACCAATGAAAATTACATCCGAATTAAAATTCGTTAAAGACTTGAAGAGAAAAGCAGAAACTTGCTTCGACGACTGTGACATTAAGTTAGTCGCAGAAAAAATCATAAAAAATAATGTAAATCACATCGTTATTATTGATAGAGACAACGTACTTAAAGGAATCGTCACCAGTTTTGATATTACGAAAGCAATTGCTGAAGATAAGAAAGACCTTGATGAAATTATTACAAAACGAGTTATCACAACTTCAGACAATGATCCCATTGATGTCGCTGCAAGAAAAATGAAAACTAATGAAATTTCAGCATTACCTGTGATTACTGCTCAGAAAAAAGTAGTAGGAATTATTACTTCGGAGGAGTTGATGTAAATTGACTATAATTAACTGCACCTTGCCGTTCGGAATTGTTAGAGATATTAGTAACTACTCTAAAATCATCAATGAAATTTTAAAGTTTGATATTACGTTCAACATATTAAAATTCTCAACGGGTTCAAATGGAATAAACTTATTACTAGATGTTCCTGAAGATAAAATCAGAACGATAACAGAATCGTTAAAAAAAAATAATGTGATCGTTAACAAGAAAGGGCGGGTCATAGTATTGGATAACTGTATCGATTGCGGAGCTTGTATCTCGCTATGCCCGACCGATGCATTATACTTTAACGGCAATTATAAGTTAGAGTTCTCCTATGAGAAATGTATTGGATGTTTATTATGTTTAGATTCTTGCCCCAGATACGCAATCGAAGAAATGTGACCAAATTTTCTTTTTTTTTTACTATTGCTGAGTAATAATCTCAAAAATTTCCTCAAGACGAGGTGTTTTTTGAGTCAAAGAAATACAGCGTTCTTTTTCGCAACCTCTAAGAATAGAAATGAGTTCGTTCAAATGAATCGTGGGAATTTCTAACTTCTCACCAAACCATTTTTCGATATTATCTCTATATTCTGGTTTACTTAACGTATAAAGGCAGGTTGGACAAGGCATTAATATGAAATCTGCTCCTACATTTTCTGCACTTTTTAATTTGTTATAAGTTACTTTAAGAGCTTCCCGAGGATTTATTAGCAATTGACTACCACCCCAACCACAGCAGCTCTCTCTTTCTTGGTAATCAACAGGGACGCCCCCAAAAAGATCAATAAGTTCCTCAAATTTGGTTTTACTACCTAAATAGCTATCTAGCGTTTTTTTATCTCTCGAAAGATTTAAGTAATGGCAGCCGTAGTGAACAGCTACTTTTAGGTTCCTAAGGTCGAACTTTAAGGTGTTAAGAACATCATTCCGTATAAGATATAAGAAGTCCAAATCGTGGACCAATTTTAGCTTAGGATCTTCTAAAATATTATACATTCCAGGGTATCTTTCCCCATCTACACTCTTGCTAATTGAATTTAAGATATCCTGAGTTTTCCCTTTAACTTCAGGATTTTTTAAAAAATCTCTTCCTCTAAGAAGGGAATTGTAGCATCCATTACAACTAAAGAAAGCAATTTCTGCTTGTTGATTGATTTCGCTAAGGTTTCTTTCGTTAATTGCAGAAAATTGAGCTCGAGTTATAAGATTTCTCTGAAAAAAAGTACCGCTACAACACGATTGATTAATACACGTACTTGATTCTAACTGAAGTTCATCTAATAAATCTTGAAAGCCCCATCTGACTCCTGGAAAATATTTTTCTAAACAAGCATTAAACAAACATAATTTTTTTTCTTTGAAATATTCTAAAGGATTTTCAGGGTATTCCTTTTCTATTTCATGTAAGTCTAACGCTAAACTATTAAAATTCATTATTTTCCTTTAGTTTTTTTACTTTTTGATTTTTGCTCTTTACTTGCTTTAAATACATATTTTATTCTCGCAAAATTGCAAATTACATTTAATTCGTCGATTCGCTCTTGTGGTAAATGTTCTCCTAATGGTTCTTCTAAAACTGTCCCTTTAGTTAGGAATCTCTCTGACATTTCAACGTATTTCCTTAAATCGTTATAACGGGGACCATACCCTCTTTTAAAAGACTCGTTCCTTAGATTAAGAATAAGCAAGGGGATATTGATATTCTCTTTGGGACATACTCGCTTACATCTTTCGCATAAGTAGCAATGCCATATATCAGAATCTTTCAAAACGCTTTTATCGCCACGTAAAACCTTTTGAATGATTTTTCTACTGTTGAATGTGGACACTTTAGCTGCAGGACAATCGCCTACACATTTTCCACAAGAAATACATTGGATTATATTTCTATTTTCATCCACATCTTCTACTAATTCCTTATAAAATTCCCAGTTCCATTCACTGGTGTGATCAGCCATATTTTTAGTATGTTTTATTATTATTTGAGATTTTTTAACTTATTTGAGGGATTTATTGATTATAATCATTATTCTTTATAAGATTTAATTATTATAAAAATAAATTTTAAAATCGAAGATTTGTATTATTATAAAGGCTTTAAGCGTATCATTGTTGCTCAATGCAATTTAGGTAAGGACTGCAATAAATATATTTAAGTTTTTAAAATAATTTATCAAATACATCACTATTAATTATAAGAGATTAGAGTTAGACAAACGTAATTAACATTTTTTTTCTAAGGAGTTTATCGCATGGTTATCTATAAAGACGGGAAAATCTATTTAAAAATAGTTTATTGGGGCATGGGCGCTTCTGGAAAGACTACTATTCTGAAAACGCTATATCGAATAACAAAGGAAAGCAAAAAAGACATTGTCCCAATTGGTGAGCTACAAATTATTGAAAAAGCTAGTGGTGCGACATTGTATTTTGATCGTGGTCTTTTTCAGTCTACAAAACAAAAAGAAGTCTACTATAGAGTTTATACCGTAGCAGGCCAAAAAGGCTTTACTCCTCTAAGAAAAAAAATATTTGATAAAACTGATGACCAAACAGATGCAGTTATATTTGTTGTAGATTCTCAAACTAAATTTTTAGAGGATAACATTGAATCTTTGCTAGAATTAAAGAATATGGCAAACGATAGGTTGATAAAAGAAATTCCCATGATCGTAATGTTAAACAAGCAAGACCTTGATGATGTTATTGATGAAGAAGATTTCAAAATCATATTAAAAAATGAAAAAATATGGTTTGAGCCAAAAAATAAATTATATATTTGGAATCCGTTAATTTATACTTCTTGTGCATTATATGATCAGCAAAAAGATGTTTACCGTAGTTTTCACGAAACTGCTCGTAGAGCAGTTCTATATCATGTTTATGGAGACGGTAAAGCACCAACAGAAATTGATATATCGAAAAATTCCATAAAAGCAACATAAACAAAAAATTCTTCTTATATCTTCAACTGTGTCCAGTACACATCAATTCCTATATTAAAAAAAAAAAATCAGTTTTTAGAAAAAATTGCTTTCATCCACTTTGGAAGAATAAATCCCCCGTAGAATTCAATTGCGCTTATGATTAACAAAACGCGAGTTATAACAACCATAATAGCTAAAAAGGGGTCAGCCGGATCGGAAAATATCATTCCAAGCAATGCATCCAATATTGAAGCTATAGCGAAAGTAATAAAGGCAGCGCGTAATAATTTCCCTTTTAATGTCACATCTCTATCTTCCGATTTGAGAGAATTTTGAGCAAATTTCAACCCCGTTCCTGCCATGATCAATATCACAAGTAATAAGTATATTGTGATAAAAAGACCGAATTCTACAGTAAATGGGCGTAATGGGTTTATTATTCCAATTTGATTGATGTCCGTAAATAATAGTATAAAGAATACTGCTTCGAAAATAAAGCTAAACACAATTGTTAAGATTACAGCTAATTTCTGTTTCGATTTATTGTTCATATCTGTATACGCAATTATCCAGGCGAGTAATGCAAGTGGGATAAAAGCATTTCCTATAATGAAATACCACTCAATCGCTAACGATTCTTGAAAGAATATATTCATTAAGAAACTTATAGAATCGGGGAACCATGGATTCGCAACGCCTATCCATGAGATGCCAACTAAAATATAAAGTCTAGATTTGTATTTAAAGTATTTAAACAATATCGAAAAGCCGATATAGAGAGAAATCAGAACAAAAATTAAGCTAAAACTTCCTTGTAATAAATCAACAAATTCTAAAGCCAATTATATCTCCTATTATCTTTAAATGAAAACTTGTGTTAATTCATATTAAATTTTTGATATTTATAAACTATCTTTAAACACAATATGGGACTAGGTTTGTAACAGAAAATCAATAATAATAAGTAGCTACTTTAAGCGGATTTAATGAGCGCAAAAATGAAGCTTAAAACTTCGCAAATTAAATTACAGTATAATCTAAAAATGAAGATTTTTCCTTGAAAGGATTAATTAGTAGTTTTAGATGATGTAAGTATTGATCAAATGAAATTTCACCTTTTTTATAGCGCATTGGCAATATTTTAATCAGATAAATTGGCGTATATTTAACAAACCGGATATCGGTAAAGAGAAAAACAAACCCTTTTGCTTCAAATATAATCTTTGTTTCTAATAATTCTTCAAATAAATCTTCTCGATTATTTAATAGGTTAAGGCTGTCATTTACGGTTAACTCGCTTTTTCTTAGAGCTTTAATTAAGTTATACACATCATTATCGATCAGTAGGCTTACAATTAATTTGCTCTCGATTTCTTGGCTACAGTTGTAATTAGTGTAAAATTTTATAATTTCTTTCCTGAATTTCTTCGATATTTTTTCATCTATTTTATCATCGGGAAAATTATCCGATGGAATTCTCATATACGATAAGTCATTAATTAAGAAATAACACTCCTTAGTTCCGGGGAGAGATTTCTTTATAATTAAATTTTCTCGAAGAAATGAAATCAATAGTAAATCGATATTTACTGTAGAAAATCCGTAATCATTTCGGAGAATACTTATTAACTCGTTTTTAGTAATGACCCCATTCCTTAGAATTTGTAAGATCGTGAATTTAATTTTTTCTTGAAAAAATGAAACTAGATCTTGTCCTTCTAACTTAGTGTAGTTTTTAATTGTATTGAATGCTTCTGAAACAGCTCTATTAATTTTATCTGTGTTGGCAAGTTCTAATAAATTCTTTGTTATCACTGCTAAAATGTCAGAGGATATTACATCGCTAACCTTACTTTTAGTTTTAATTATTAAGACAAGAAAATAAATTTCCCCCTCGAATTCTTGTATAACTGATATAACCCTTCGATCCTTTTCTTCTAATATATAATCTAATTCTATTAAGATCTTATCCTTATTTAACTCGTGTTGAGCCCATATTTTCAGAAAGAGATCTTTTGAAGGATAAGCGCCTTCTGGTGGATATTGAATTATAGGTATTGGTCCAGTACTTTTGTTCCAATGAATTATAATTAGTCGTTCCATTATCGCAAGGTATTTATGTAAAGTAAGTTAAAAATGTGATTTGTTTTGGAGAATTTGTTTTTAATATAATAAAATAAAGAAATTCAGTTATAAATTCTATTGTGAATATTTGGAAAAGATAGTAAAAGTTTAGGTAGATTTTAGGTTAGGAGCTTAGGATAAAAATCTTCAAGAACCTTTAATGTATTATGAAGCATTTCATTCAGTTTTTCATCACTTGTAAAATCAGGATTCTTGGAAAAACATATGATTATTTGATTGGCTAGATGCTTATCATCTTGACAATACTTTTGATGCTTACAATTAAACAAAAAATTAAATTCCTCTACCAACCAATCCAAATTCTTGATACTGTGTTCCTTCAATAAATTTTCATAATCGCTGCTGTATAAATACAAAATAAATACCTCTCTTATTATTAAGATTAATACAACTTAATTATGATCCTAGTAAAATGTGTCTTTAAAAAATTATGTATGAAATCTTTAAGTTGTTTTCATAAAAAATCGGCGTGTCTAAAGTGATATCTTGTTATAGTTTTAGAGAGTTCCCAGATCGATTGGACATTATTTGAATTAATTGCGTTGCTAAGATCTTTGTACATTTTTGACAAGGTATGCTTTGTGTCAATTTTGAGTTTACTATTTTCTAATGTTTTTTCTTCTTTACTCATAATTTACAAACAAATCATAGCCGTAAAAAAAATTGAATAATATCACAATAACATCTTTATGAGTTAAACACTCGTGTATAAAAAAAAGAGAATTATTATTGTTCGAGGTAAAGAAACCTCTCGACATAATAAAGCCAAACTTGAGAATATGTGTTTCCTACAATAAGATCACTAGCATGAGCAGCAAAGGGGAAGGTTAAAACAATACACTTTACACCCTCGATGTTTAATGAACTCTTAATTCTTTCTGCATTATCTATAGAAACTAAATCGTCTCTTAAACCTTGAAAAATGAGTGTTGAAGGGTCGCTTGGGTCTGCTAAATTACTAGGCGTAAATTTTTCGAATGCTAAAGGATTTGACGATGAATTACCAGGCAATAAAAAGGAAGGCGCAATATCTGGGGGGTAGATTGGAACTATTCCTTTTATGGTTAGCGCATTGCTGAAATTTCCTGAGAAATAAGGATCGTTATAACCCAAGCCAATTACTCCGGTTAATTGCCCACCTGCCGAACCACCCATTATGAATACAGAATTTAAATTAGCGTTGTAGGTATCTGCGTATGTCGTTTCAAGGAGCTTAGTAAAAGTACCAATTTGATACACCATATCGTGCAATGTAAAATTTCCCATCACATAATCTGGAGTTGGTATAAAAGATGTACTACCGGTATCAAATAACCCATACTGGATGTCAAAAACGACATATCCTTGAGCAGCAAGATATTTATTCAGTACGAGAACATTTCCTAGGGATTTATCACCAGCTGACCAGCCTCCACCATGGATTTTTATGATAACGCTACCATTTCCGGGTAAGTCTGAATATACGCCTTTTGGGTAATATACATCAAAATATAAAAGAATACCATCAGCATCGTAATACAAAACATCGGTTTCAACGTTACAGTCTCTATGAGGGAAACCCAAAAAGTAATTATAAAGATTGAACTGCGAGGGTAAAAAATAATTATCAGCAGTCAGTGGAATGTCGTCTCTCCAATTATCTCCATACGCTGCGTTAAACTCCGTTTCTGCTGTCTGAATTGAAACTGGCACTGACATTAAGGGTAAAGCATTTAAACCTGTGAGTAACAAACCAACTACTAATATTGAGAGCCTACTCCAGTTTTTAAAACGTTTTTTATGGCTTAACTTCAGAAGAAGTAATGTCGTTGGTAGATACAGAAACATCAGAAATCCTGTGATTTGGCTAACAAAATAGGACATTGCCATGAATAAAGCATTACTTATTGGAAATAGCAGAATGATAGTAAAAAGTATACCAACCAGAAAAGTAAGATAGCATAATAGCCTTAAAAAATGCTTTAAATATTTTACCGATTTAGTTTTATTCAAAATTCCATGCACCTCTATTGTTTAGGTTTGTATAAATCATGAGACAGAAATGAAATCCATATAAAGTAGTTATTAAAAACCCAGAAATTATCATTATATTCCCTAGAACTAAAAGAATGCCACTTATTATAAAAGCTGAGAAAATAACGCCAAAGACCATAAGGAGAATACTAACAATAAACAATGCAAGATAATAATAAGATATTCTATTTATTCGTTTTCCAATGTGGAAATTTTTATTTAAATAAATATCTGTAAAGTAAACAAGAGCAGCATTTAGAAACCACGAAATTATTAAAGCATAACCAAGTATATCGTATAAGAGGGAATTTACGGGAAAAAAGAAGTATAATATGGCTAGAGAAAGTGAAAAGATGCTAAGAAAGATACCTAAATTACTAAGATATTTTATTACATATTTGCTATATTTTTCTTTGTTCATATGAATGTAC
>JAHLWV010000480.1 GCA_019057735.1 Promethearchaeota archaeon
AGTGGTGATTCCAGGATAATTTTCTACAAGGTGAGTTGTGGCAATAAGACCTCCGAAAATTTTCCCTATGACTAATACATCCAATGCAAATCGAGCGGCATAGATAGCACTACCTATCGCAGTTGGTCCACCACCTATAACAATAAGATCGTAAGTCTTTTCTAGATCAATGCCTTCCATATCAATATTAAACAATTTTTTTTCTCTCTTTCTTCAAATTCTTTTTATTCATAAAGTTTAATTTATGAGTTCATATAAAAGCTCCTCTGCAGTTATATCGCCGATTAGCTTTTGATCCTCATTAACGATTAAAGTTGGAACGGTCGTAACATTGTATTGTTCACTAATATCAGGATGAGCCATTATGTCAATAATAACCGTACGTAATTTCCCTTCTGATGCTAACGCAAACTGACTGCAAATTGATATGACAGTAGAACAATAAGCGCAATAATCTGTAATTAATACTTTTATAACCGTAGGATTAATTTTGTTCAGATTCTCTCTTATTACGTTTTCATAATAATTAGGCGTTCCAGTAAGCACCATCAATGCCTGTACAAATGGTTGAATTTTTGCTGCTGTAGGGACAGCTAAATAACGAATTATTACCTGATCTTTAGCATTTGTCATTAAAATCGTAGGAGCTTGTTGAATTTCATACTTTTTAACAAGATCAGAATTCCTTTCCAACTTATATTCTTCTATTTTGAGCATTTCATTGGAGGCTTTCTGATAGATACTCATTACCTCCATCATTTTTACCGATTCTTGGAGATTCTTCGATGAAGTAAAGATCTTCAATGTTACCGGCTTATTTAGCCTTTTAATTTCTTCACGAATCATTCTCTTATAAACGTTCGAGATCGACAATTTTTTCACATCCTCAATCTATTATTTCAGGGCTCAATAATCTCTTACTCGGTATAAATATGGAAGAATAAAAATATCCTTTTAATTAGTATTGTACTTTTATGTTTCCTCCGATAAGCGCTCGTAGTATCTCATTCGCCCCAACCATCCCAACAAGCGTTTTCTTATCGTTTATAACGGTGTAAGGTACTCCTGAAGCGTCATAATACTGTCCAATGTCCGGATTCGCCATTATATCAATGATTACAGCTCTAATCTTCCCTCCAGATGCTAGTGCAAATTGAGAGGCTGTAGCTACAACAGTAGGACAATATGGACAGGTCTCTGTTATCATTACTTTGATAATTGATGGTTGTATACGATCGAGATTTTGTTTTATTGTGGCTTCGTAATAATTCGGCGCTCCCGCAAAGGTAAAAAGTGATTGGATAAATGGTTGGATTTCACCACCTTGTGGTGCTGCTAAATAACGAATTAATTCTCTACCGTCGTCATTAATAAATAAAATTGTCGGCACCCGCTGAATATCATAGCGTTTAGCGAATTCAGGATTATCATCTATGGATAGTTCTTCTATCGTTAACATTCCATTCGAGTTTTCTTCATAAATCCTTAGTAGTGTCATGAATTGGCCACAATCCATACAAGCTCTTATTTTACTCCCATCTACTTCCGTTCGCTGGGACGTAAAAACCTTTAATTTCACGGGTTTGGTGAGCTTCGCCATTTCTCTTTTAATAACTTCCTTATATTTATCGTTCTGAGACATATTTAAAACACCTCTTAGAATATTGATTAAGCATACATTCCTCCAAAATCTCTTTGACCTTTTGTTAATTTATCTAACAAATCCTGTGGAGTAAACATCCCAACAATTCGTTCAGTCTCGTTTACAACAGTGAGTGGGACACCTTGAACGCCGTACTTCCTTGCGATGTCAGGATTTAAATTAACATCAATGATTTCTGCTGTTATCTTTCCTTTAGAAACTATAGCGAACAATGTTAAAACTGGAACGGTCGCAGGACAATATGGACAAGTAGGTGTTATGAAAATTTTCATCTCAGATTTATCGATTTTTTTAAGATGAGTAATAATTTGGTCTGCATAATAAGGTCGTATGCCTGAAAAATATTGAATACTATTTAGAAAGGGTACAAATTCAGAACCAGTAGGGTGTGCTGAATAACGGATAATTTCCTTACCGTCATCATTAACGAATAATATAGCCGGAATTCGGGTAACATTGTATTTTTCTGCTTCTTCTTGATTTTCTTCAATGGATACCTCTTCAATACTCAACTTTCCGTTTGATAGTTCTTCAAGTGTTTTTAACAAATTATAAGCTCCCTCGCATGACATGCATGCTCTTTTTCTTGAGCCGTCTTCCATCGTTTTAAAATCGGTAAACAATTTCAGCACTACTTTATGTTTTAATTTCGTCATTTCTCTTTTAACATTATCAAGTTCATTTGGGGAAAATAACATCATTAGATCACCAATTATATTTCTTTCTATTATGAATAATCCCATCTACTCTTAAAATTTTTATTCGTTTAAAATATAAAAAACTTCATTATTAATCGACTTCAAGATAAGCATTTATATAAATTGCTTTAAGAAAAATAGAGGGATATTTACACCCTTAAACTATGATTAATCAATTAACAACTCACACATATTTTTAAGCTTCTGTTTGGCTCTGTTTTTTTTCCCATAGAATTTTAAAATCCAATACGCATCAGGGCAATAGGTGGTGATATACGTATTGATATCTGCTATTTCTGAATTGAGATTTTCAATATCTTTAAATTCTTTC
>JAHLWV010000481.1 GCA_019057735.1 Promethearchaeota archaeon
TTGCTCGGTTTTCAAACCTAAATAGTGGCCGGTCATCATCGTTACATATTCCATAATATTACGCATAGAATAAATTGCGAACCCCATAATAATGAGCGTTATGAATTTATCGTAATCAAGACCAATTAGAGCATCATCTACTATCTCACCAATAATTATAGGTATGAGTGTTCTAGTAAAAGTAACTATTATAATTCCTATTATAACAAATAGTATCAAGAATTTATTTTTGAAAAGATGATGAAGGAGCCAGTTTTTATAACTTTTGTACTTCTTTCTCTCTAAACTCATAAAACCTAACCTCTACCAACTTTATCCTTGAAAAAAAAACTTATACTTAACAAAATAGCTTCTCAGTCTAATAGTAAAATGGTTAATAACTTAAAAAACCCAATAAACGCTTTAAATGATTAATAAATCAAACAGAAATAAAAATCAAAATAAGCAGCTTAATATTAGATTTAAATACCGACCCATTCCTTTTTCTAAAAATATATTAATACATGTAAAATAAGAAAAAATAATCTTATTAATCCAAAATAACTTTGAAAAAATGAATCAAAGATTGTAGTACGTGAGAGAAAAATGCAAGATTTAAGAAAAGTAGGTAAGCCAGCGATATTTTGGGAGTATTTTGAAAAAATTAGTAAAATCCCTCGAGGTTCAGGTAAAGAAGATCAAATCAGAGAATTTATAAAAGAGGAAGCTGATAAATTCGGATTTCAAACGGAAATTGATGATATAAAAAATATTGCTGTTAAAATTCCTTCTGCGAATAAGTCCTTAAATAAACAAACTAAGATAATTATACAAAGTCATATGGATATGGTTTGTATAAAAGATGATACTGTTGAACACGATTTCTCCAAAGATCCTTTAAATTTACAAATATATGAGAGCGATAACGAAAAATGGATTACTGCCGAAGGAACAACATTAGGAGCAGATAATAGCGTTGGTATAGCATACCAGTTAACTTTAATGAAGAAGATTCACGATAAAGAGTTAAATTATGACTCTGCTGACATTACATTATTATTTACGGTATGCGAAGAATCTACTGGTGAAGGTGCCGCGTTCATAAAAAAAGACCTATTAAAAGGAGATTATTTAATAAATCTCGATTCTGAAGAGGATAATATATTTACAATAGGGAGTGCTGGCATATTTCTTTATAGAGTTGGTATAAAAATGAAAAGAATCTCATTAGCTGAAGAAAAAGCATTTTTAATACCAATAAAATTTTCGGTAAAAGGATTAATTGGTGGCCACTCTGGAGTTGATATACATAAAGGTAGGGGAAATGCAATTAAAATTCTTTCTCAAATTCTATGGAAATTAAATAGAACATATAATATTTATCTCAATTCGTTAAAAGGGGGATTGTGGGAAACTGCTATTCCTAAAAATTCTGAGGCTATCGTATATATTGAGAAGAAAGATTATTCTGAGATTAAAACACTTGTTATAGAGATTTATAGTAATATCCAACATCATTATATTGGAATTGAAAAAAATATTGAAATATCTTTGGAAGAATTAAAAAATTTCAGAGATTATACTTACTTCTCCAAGGATTACCAACATAAAATCTTAAATATTTTATATTTAATACCATATGGACCTTATAATTTTCACTCTGAAAAACGAGATTTAGTACATACCTCAAATAATCTAAGTCCCATTCGATCTATGAGGACTAGAATTGAATTTGGTATATGCTGTAGAAGCTTCAGTCAATATGGATTAAATGTTATCCATGAAAAAGTGACATCGTTGCTCGAGCTTTCGGGGATGAAATATAAATCTTACAAATATATTAGAGGTCCAGAATGGACTCCAGATTTTAATTCAAGGATCGCAAATATCGCTAAAATAACATACAAAGAAATCTTTGGAGAAGACATAAGTATAGAGGCAATTCATGCAGGTTTGGAATGTGGGGTTTTTAAAAGCCATAATCCGGAATTAGAAATAATCTCCATTGGACCAACTATCTTAGGGGCTCATTCTACTGACGAACGCTTGAGAGTTAGCAGCGTAGTAAAAATATGGAAATTCATAGTAAATTTCTTAGAAAAACTCGGATAGATGATTCTCTTCCGTATACTAGTATCTCGTAATTAATAAAATAAAAAGAAATAAAAAAAATAATTTAACCTACTTCGACATCCATTTTCTTACGTTCTTCAAGCAAAACGTCGACTACTGAAGGATCAGCTAAGGTCGTAACATTACCTATTTCTGTACCCGAAGCTATGGCTTTAAGAATTCGACGCATAATCTTACCGCTTCTCGTCTTTGGCAAGGCATCAGCAAATTGGATAACATCTGGCTGAAAAACGGGCCCAATCTCTTGTCTCACATGCATTCGAAGCTCTTTCGATAATTTCGCTGATTTTTCAACTCCACCCATTAATGTCACGAACGCCCAAATAGCTTGCCCCTTAATCTTATGCGGAAAAGGTGCTACAGCAGCTTCGGCTACCTTTGGATGACTCACTAAAGCAGATTCTACTTCCATTGTTCCTATGCGGTGTCCGGATACTTTTATAACATCGTCCAATCGTCCAAGTATCCAATAATAGCCATCATCATCTCGTCGAGCTCCATCACCAGTGTAATAGTATCCTGGATATTTTTCGAAGTAGGTGGATTTAAATCTCTCAGTATCGCCCCAAACATCTCTTA
>JAHLWV010000482.1 GCA_019057735.1 Promethearchaeota archaeon
CTTGTTTAAAACTTCCACAGTTTTCTCTAAGTCTTCTTCATCCTCTTCAATAATAAATAACAAATAAAAATCCAAATTCCCAAACTTTAAAATTTCCACTAATCCTGAATAGCGACTGCCATCTTCAAATTTATCTGAGAACTCAAGTAAAGTCCTATTCTCTGCTATTATTTTTTTTTGAACTTCCAAATATTTATCGTAGATCCTGATTTTTTCTGTTAAATGTAGATGTGGGCGGTAATATTCACCAATCGTTATACCCTTAGCATCAAACAGCGCTATCATGATAGAATTATAATTCTTACTAATTCTCGAAAACAATCGAGATACCATTTCCATTTTTTCAAATAGTAAAGATAAGCCTGATGAGAACGCGTCCATGATTGATTTGATATCGTAAATAGAAGTTTCAAAGAAAAATATGTCAAAATCATTACTATATCTGATTAATGCTTGCTTGATCGTCAATATTCTCTGGTTTATAACTTTCTCTTTTGTGAGCTGAGGATCGAACTTGTGAAAAAGGATACATAAGGGAGGATATTCTTGATTTTCCTTTAAAAAAAGTAGAATTTTATCAAGATAATCGATCGTTTCGACATACCTATCGTAATCTTGGGCATCAATAACGTAGAAAAGTAAATCTGTTCCGCTAATATATTTAGTAGGATTCTTCAAATACTCTTCCCTGTATTGCAACTGCCCACCAAAATCCATTCTGATGAACTCTATTCCCAAAAATTTAAATGCGTCTCTAGCTATTTTACGCGTAGGCATTAATTTAAATATATCATCTTCGAAACCGAATTTTTTAGTAATAGCCGTAATTATACTCGTTTTACCCGCATAATCAAGCCCCATAAAAGCGATCTTCTTAATTAAATATCACCAGATTTTACTGCTTAGCTCCCACAACTTTCTTTTTGAAAATGTCGGAAATAACACTACAAATTATTTATAGCAGAAGGAATTAATAAATCCTTACTTTTCAACGAAAAATTGACACTGAAATTGAAGTTAGTTCTAATGAGTTAAAAAAAGATTAACCTCCCGAGATAGGAAAAGATATATATAACTGGTCTTCCTCATTTAATTTCGTTTTATAATTTTTCATATAAGAAATGTTCCTACCGTTGAGTAAAATGACCATCTGTGAGTTTAACTTCTTCTTGTTTTTGGATAAAATACTATCGTCTAATAAATCTTTATATTCCTTGAGAAATTGGGAGATAATATCGCCTACAGTATCTCCTTCGTATACTATTTTATTTTTTTTTACTCTCAATACAAAAATGTTTAATAAGTTCAAATCAACTTTAACCATTACATTACAACTCATTTCAATAAGAAATTTTTAAGATATTACTAAAATCTATTTCAAGTTTAGTTCAATTTTAATAAATTAGACTAATTTTTAAGCTTAATGACTTAATTGAATATGATTGTTTATCAGAATATATTAATCTCTAATCCACTTTCCACTATAAACAGAAGGGCATTCTCAATATTCAAACTGGTATACAATTCTTTCAATTTTTCAGCATCAAATACTTGATTTACTGGTTTGAAAGGGCAGTAATTAACTTTTTTAAGGATTTTAGAGATTTTCTTCGATAAACCTTGAATCCTATTCTCTCCAATACCAATGAGAGGTGTAAATACGGGATGGCTTAAGTTAAGAGTATTGATAGCTAAAGTCTCTAAATCAATGGAATCAGGACAGTAAGCCGAATTATTTAAGCTGATACCATCGGTGACTGCTTTAATTTTTTCATAAAATTGAAATTTAGGATTTTTAAGGATTGTAGACATTAAATCAAACCTAATTAATCTACATAAACCGCAAAAATATTGTTTTTCCTCTAACTCGGAATAAACTTTCTTTAGAACATCGTATATTTTAAATTTGGCTAATCGAATATTATTTTTTGGGATATAATCACCAATTTCTTTCCAGTTTGAAATCCTATCTTCGATATCGGTTTCATCTTCCGTGAGATCAATTAATATCGGATAAATCTCAGAACCTCTTCTCATTAATAGAAACCCTGCAATTATATCATTTAATCTACCTATGTCCATTACCAATATTTTTTTCTGAGGTTCAACAGGTAAACCACCCCATTTACTTCTGATAATCTGAGAGAAAATATAAGAGAATTCCCCCCTTATTTCGATAAAAATTTGTTTTTTCGGTTGGGTAAGATTTACTTTCAATTGAAGGTTCGGAAAATTATCAATAATAGCTTTACCGACAATTTGAGCCACTTCCATTGAAGTATAACTATGTTTTCCAGACCTTCTAACCCTGAGCGCAAATGTGTCTTTTAGATCAAGTATATCTTTAGCCAGTTCAATTGTTCGTTCCGTAATATTTTTTAGGTTGTTTGACGTTCTTATTGCTGGACTTAAGGAATGTACACCAAACGCGTTTTTTATTACATTAATAGCAGAAGGAAGGTTTTTATTATTAAAAAAGAAAAAAACTCTCGATGAATCCTTACTCATCTGATACTTGTTAAAGGGTATTCCCTTTCGTCTAAGGATATTTTTTATGTTACCCATTAAGTATTTGAGCATACGAATCTTAATCTTTTGCGATTTTAGCCATATCTCTGCGTAGCGAATGAGTATCAAGTTATATTGAGGTAAGAGAAGGTCTTGATCCATACTTATCAGGTTTTTCTTA
>JAHLWV010000483.1 GCA_019057735.1 Promethearchaeota archaeon
AATTGATTTAGACAAAATGGGCAAGATGAGACTATTGCTGATGCATCGGTATCTTTGGCTTCTTCAATACGTTCACGAGCAGCGAATTCTGATAAATCTTTAAATGCAGCTCTCACTCCACCACCAGAGCCACAACACCATGCATTATGCTTATTTCGATCCATCTCAACGAGTTCAATCCCCGGAATTTCTTCTAAAACAGCTCTGGGTTCTTTATACATTCCCATATGACGCCCTATATGACAAGGATCATGGTAGGTTATTTTCATATTAAGATTTTGTTTAAATTTTATCGTCCCATTTTTTAAGTTTCTAAGTATAAACTCAGGCAAATGTAAGATTTCAATTCCATGCTTAATTCCAAACTTTTTTGGATAGACATCTTTTAATGCTCTGTAACATCCAGCACAGGAGGTTATTATCTTTTCTATCCCCGAATCCTTAAACATCTTAACATTATCTTCTGCTATTTTTCTTGCATAATCCACTTGGCCCGTCATATACACGGGAGAACCACAACAACTTTCGTTTTCAAGAATCTTAAACTCAATACCAAGCTTATTCAAGATTCTAACGGTAGAAATAGCAATTTCTTTTTCTCGATAACTCGATGTACAGCCAACAAAGTATGCTAATTTTGCGTTTGGAGATTGAAAAGCGTCTGAAGGAAACCAATCTTGTCGACTTTCATGTTTTTCTCCATAGGGATTATGAAGCTCTTCTACATATTTAGTGTACTGTTTTTGTTCGGGCATTGGACCAAATCCCGCTCGAACGGCTTCTTCTCTCATCGCCATTAACCATTCACCAGCATAAGTGTGAAGCTCTGGTATTTGACATTGCTGGGTACACGCTAAACATAAAGAACATTCGTAAAAAATCCGAGCTAGATTATCGGTCCATTTTAGTTTATTTGACATTAAACCCCAAGTAAGTAAATTTTTTCCTCCTAAATAATACGCTTCAAACTGCCCAAATTCGCCTGAGGGACACACACGAGCCCAATTAACATCTTGAAAAACTGATCTACATGTTCCACATTTCCCACATTGATATACTATATCTTTATAATGTTCAATCCCTTTATGTCTATCTATCGTATGTTCTTCTTGTTTCATATCTATTTTTTCTATACCCGTGCCTCTTATATATCTAACCTTTTTTGTCATACTAACTACCCCAACCATGTCCTGGATTCATTATCATATTTGGATCCAAAAGCTTTTTTATTTTTCTAATCAACTCAGTAGTAGCAGGTAATGTCTTTTCCTCATACACCTCATGAGCCCAAGGTGGAGCCTTATACATTACAACACCATCAATTGATTGAACTTCTTCATGGATTTCCTTTAATATTTGTCGAGCAGTCTCAATTTCCTTTGGATCATCTTTATTAAAATTTATGTTAGTTCGAGCAACACAATAATGACCACCAAATAAAATTCGGGAGTAAAATTGCGGAGTATGTCCGTATTTTAGGGCTTTTTCTCTTGCTAAAGCGTAGAATTTCGTTATGTCTCGAGTTGAACAATAACTCCCAATCCATTGACCTCCACCTCCCCTAGAGAAGTTCCAGCAGCTCCAGAAGTGAATTGGCAGCGTACCGAGAAGGTCTTCTGAACCAACTCCTTGGGGTTCAAAAAGCCCACCTTCTTTGAAGATGGCTTCAATTGCTTCGCATTGAGCTTCATGTTGTTTTTGGGTATATGCTTGCGTGGTAATAGATCCTGCGAAATCAGGTAATTTTTTTTCTATGGGATCTTTTGGAATCTTTTTTTCATTTGCAGCCATAAACGACTGAAGCCACCCATAGTTAAGAATTACAAGATCACATATGCCTAAACCCACCTTCGAAAGCTTAAGCATAACTGGGACTCCAACATCCATAGTCTTTCCAATCACAAAAAAATACCTTCGATATGGCAGTTCTGGCCATAATTTTATGGCTGCTTTAGTCACGATTCCTGTAGTACCTTCCCAGCCAATGAACAAACCTGCTAAATCGGGTAATGGTTGTCTTCCGTACCAGTAATCAGAAAGACAGCAAGAACCTACTTTCACTAATTCACCCGAGCCTAAGACAACTTCTAAACCATTGATGAATTCTGCTCCAGTTCCACCAAGCATTCCCAAATCAAACATACCATAACATAAGCAAGAAGCTACTACTCCAGTTCCTGGAGGTGAGTAAGTTACGCCTGCTCTTAAATCAGGATGGTGTTTTTGAAGGTAACCTTGTAAATCGGCCCATGTTGTTCCGCCTTCGACTAAAGCATACATATCATCTTCATTTACTTCAATTATTCGATTCAGCCTTCTCAGGTCAACAACGATCCCTCCCTTTAATGGTGTAGCTGTAGAACCAAAATTGATCCCCGAAACCCAAGGTATTACTGGAATTTTGTGATTATTTGCAATTTTAACGATTTCTTGGACTTCTTCCGCGGAATTTGGCATTATTACAATATCGCATATTCCTTCTGGTTCAGCCGTTATAAAATCAGAGTGGTAGAGGAATGTTATTTCAGGTTGATCTGAGACATATTTTTCTCCAACAACTTTTCCTAATTCATTAACTATTTCGCTATTAATCATATTTATTTCACCCATTAAATAATATTAATTCACTCACATTATTTATACAATTTTTATTTAACCAAATTAATATTTAAATATATAGAAACACGT
>JAHLWV010000088.1 GCA_019057735.1 Promethearchaeota archaeon
GGAAATTTTTTGGGGACGGCTCAAACAATTCGTTTTTGAATCAGAGAACCGTCCCATCCCTTGTCATATTATTCTCGAAATATAATATATATTAATATATCTTTAGATTTAATCTCCCGGCATAAGTAATAAAATAAAATATAATTTAAAAAATTATTAAACCTTTTTAAAATTACTGTAGTAAAATCACCTCTTTTTTGCATCTATACAAGTAGAAGGGTAAATTGGTATCCCCTCTCCCCTCAGCAGGAGAGGGTTAGGGTGAGGGAATACCGGTAACCCTAAACTGAAAATCGAAAACTATTTTCGAAAGGAGAAAAATTTATGTTACAAATGTTTATTCGGTGTTAGCTTTTTATTTCCGCTATTTTAAGCTGTTTCCACTAACTTTTTTTAGAACAAGAAAACGCTAAAAGTCATCAGTGTATCAACTAAAATCAAGCTCTCTCTCTTTTCTCTAATCCCCCTTCAGAAAGGTTAGCAAAACTATTTTCCGATAAAAGTGCGAGGAATATGCAAAATAATTTTTAACTTTTAAACTTATCATTTTTTGATATGTTAATATTATTAAGCTTGGTAAACCAATGTGATTATTAAATGAGCTGGTATTTCCAGCTTCATATACTTTTCCCTATCTTTAATTTGTAATTGTTTATTATTATCTCTTGAATTCATTATAACTAATGAAATATTCCTATCAGTATTTATAAAAGCTGTATGTTCAAGACCTTCAATGTCGGAAATAGCATTTACTCTTTTAGCTCCAGGACGAATAAATTTACTAAAATGACCCAAATAATAGAATGGACTTTCGTAAAGCACTTCATTACTTTGATTATCTACAATTACTGGAGCACCATAAAAATTACCAACATGATTAGGGCCACCGTTATTATTTAGAACCATATTCCAATCTACCCAACCCACCGTACCGTTATTTAAATCTCCAATAATATTATGACCATATCTTTCGACTGTTTCCCAAGCTCCAAGTTTTACTCCATATTCAATACATGCTTCGGTTAGGACTAATTTTTTATCCGGATAATCTTATATACTTTAGCAACATTTTTAAACTGCTCTCCTGAATACCAGTGGAATCCTATGCCCCAGATAAAACTGGCTGCCTTAGGATCCGATAATATAATTTTAGCCCTTTCATATATTTGATCCCTGTTAAAATCCCAAATCATTATTTTTACATTATCTAAATTATGCTTGACAAGCACCGGCTTTAAATGTTCTTTTATGAAGTCACGCTCCTCTATAGCTGAATATCTACAAGACTCCCATACTTGAGTTGCATCTGGCTCATTTTGGACTGTAATTTCCCAAATATCTATGCCCTCTGTGTTGTATTTCTCAATATATTTAGCAATATAAAGAGCCCAGACATCATAATATTTATTTAATAGTTTACCTCCATTATTTATTTTACCATTTGATTTCATCCATGCTGGAGGGCTCCATGGAGAAGCAATCAACTTAAAATTAGAGCAATTAACCTTCATAGCATCATGAATAAAAGGCGTAAGATACTTTTTATCTCTAGATATATCAAATTTCTTAAGTTTTGTATCGCCAGGCACATTATTGTAGGCATAATTTCCTAACGAAAAGTCACAACTATTTATATGGGTCCGGCAAAGAGAATAGCCTAATCCTACTTCAGGACTAAAATAGGATTTTATGACTTCCTCCCTCTTTTCCTGGCTTAGAGTACTAAGATTATATCCACCTGCCTCTGTAAAAGCACCACCAAACCCTTCTATTGTTTGGTAGGTAACATCGCTATCTATTTCAAGGACAGGTAGGCATTCATTTGATTGTTTACTAAAAAAAGGGGGTTCCTTTTCTGATAACCGATCATTACTATTCCTCGCAGTCATAAAAAATTTAACCTTCTTCATAATTAAAATCCCCTGATTGTTTATTAAGACTATACATTAACCTCTCATGATCTTTTCTGCGTTAAAGTTAAGCTATTTTCTGCATTAATCAGTAATTTTAATATTAATATGCTATTAATGTATATATTTCTTTTTTTTTACGGGAGCAGTTTGTGCCTCTTTTTTCATTGTTGATAAAGCACCTGCAGCATTTGCAAATTTTAAAGCCTCTTCAATTGTTTTTTTCTCTAATAATGCAGTTGCTAAAGCTCCATTAAAACATCACCAGCACCTGTACTGTCAACAGATTTTATATCGAAGGAAGGGCAGATTATATTCTTTTTAGTATCTATATATTCTGAACCATTTTTTCCTTTTTTAAAATATAGATTTGAGTCCTTTGTTAAAGAGTTTTTTTGCCCCCGTTTTCAAATCTACTTTACCACATATTTTTTCAAATTCTTTTTCATTTGATGCTGAAATATCTATGTATTGTAAAGGAATTTCGCTTAAATCCATTACGGGAGCGGGGTCTAAAATAATTACTGGACCTTGATTAGAAATTTGTTTGAGCAATATTTAATCGTATTTAAGGGTATTTCTAGTTCCAAAAGAAGCATATCAGATTTTATAATATCTTTAAAAATTTTATCTATATAATGACAATCTATAAAACTATTTGCCCCAGGCACAAGAATAATTTGATTTTCTCCTTCTTTATCTATACTACTAAAAGCGAGACTGGTAGAACATTCTCGAACCTCAACTGACTTCATATTTACTTTTGTCTTTTCTAATATATTTGTTAATTCTTTTGCATATTTATCATTTCCTAATAACCCGTACATTAAAACGCCAGCACCCAATGTCGATGCTGTTAATGCTTGATTCTCACCTTTCCCGCCAGAATATCTTTTAAAATTATAAGACCTCATTGTCTCACCTGGTTTAGAAAAATTATTTACTTCAAAAACAAAATCCATGTTAATATTACCATCAACTGCAACATTAGAGTTCATAATCAAATATACTCTCCTCAAAATGTATTTTTATTGTTTCTTAAAACATGAGTTACTTAAGAAGGCCTAAGAGGAGATTCATAAAACGTTCATTATCAATGTGGGTACATACTTTTACATTTGGTGCGAATTCACATTCTTTTAGTGCTTCATTTCTATCGGCAACTGTCATTCCGCGAGTTAATTCTCCTTTAGTTTCAATATCTACATACATATCCTTTAGCATAAATAACTTTTCATTTATTAAGAGTGCGATTGCCTGCGGGTCGGGCAAATAACAGTAATCTATTCCAAAAGCTGCCTTCATAAACTTCAGCCAGGGTTCTGCCGCTTCTACAATAAACCTACTTACGGGTGTATCAAACTCTCTGATAATATTAAGATGCTCTCTTTTTAACATTGATTTTTTGGCTGTCTCAAAACCCGTCATATATAAAGGCATTACTGAATGAAAAACTATTTTCGCTGCTTCAGGGTCACAATACATATTGAATTCAGCGACAGAAGTGTAACAATCCAACGGTTGTGTCCATCCTCCTCCCATAATAACAGTCTCCTTTAACAGTCCTGGCAAAGAAGGCTCTTTTCTTATCGCCAAAGCAAGATTAGTTAAAGGACCAATGCATACCATGGTTATTTCCTTAGGATATTTATTCGCTTGTTCAATTATAAAATCTACTGCATGCTTGCTTTGGGGCTTCAAATTAATTGTACTACTCGAAACAGTAGCTCCTTTTTTCCATCCGGAACGCTCAAGGATTTTGGAAAAAGTATTTCTGATTTCCTCCATTTCCTGAATTATTGGATTTATAGCTCCCGGATAAACATTTATTTCAGGCCTATTCATAATTTCCAACAAGTTAAGTGCGTTTATTGTACCTTGTTCAGTTGTCACATTTCCGTTTACTATGGTCATTCCCAGCATTTCAATTTTGTCTGAATTCAAAGCCATTATTATAGCTAAACCATCATCAATATCAGCCCCTAAAGCCCCAATACCTGGATCCGTGTCAAGAATTATTTTCTTCATATTTTCATCCCCTTTTATTTTTTATAATACTTAATGTCCTCGTAGCAAGGTCAGAGATATTTAGCTCTGCCATACCTGTCAATGCAGAACTTAATTGATCATTCAAAGGATTTATCCATTTTTTTGGAAGTCTGGATGCCCCTGTTATTATACCGAGAATGGAACCAACCGTAGCTCCATTACAATCTGTATCCAGTCCTGCCATAACTGCGATTGTAATAGATTTACTAAAATCTCCTTCACCATAAATCAGAGCCATAACCACTATAGCTGCATTTGGTATCACATGAAACCAATTATAGTAATTATATTTTTTCCTTATGAATTGAAATGTATCACGCCAATCCGAATTGTTTTTACTCCACTTTATAACATTTTTAATTACTTCATACAACCTCGACTTTACAGGTACTATAGAAAGTGCAAGTTTAATAATTGTAGTTATGTCAGAAGTTCTAAAAGAAGCTGCAATTGCAGCAGAAACAAACAGTTCTCCATAAATTCCATTTTTCTGATGAGAAATAATTGCATCTCTGTAAGCAAACTCAGTCGCTTTCTCTAAATTATCAGGATTTACATATCCCCATATATCACCACGAATTTGTGCTCCAATCCATTCACGATAGGGATTATAATAGAATGCTGTCTCAGGTGGTTCAATACCATTGGTTAAATTCTTATAAGCAACTCTCTCAGCTGTATATGTTAAAAAAAGAGGAAGATATTCAAGCCAGGTCATTCCAACATCAATTGATGTGAATCCATTACCGTACTTTTCCAGCACCTTGAGACCAATTATTGTATAATCAATATCATCATCACGTAACATGCGGTTTTTTTCAAGTACATTTTCAAAAACACCTGTTTTGTATCTTTTAACCTGCTCCTCATCCATATTAAAATTTGTTGGCAACCCGTTTTTCTTAGATATGTAATATTTAATTGGCCAATTATTCTTCCATTTATTTAATTCCTTAATTTGTTCAAAAGACATGCCTTCAACAGGTTTTCCCAATAAACAGCCGGCACATCTTCCCAGCCATCCCCCATATATACGATCAAATAATTCATCATCGTCAAGCAGTATAGGATTAAGTTTGCTGTTAAAGACATTTTTACTGCTATTATCTTTTATTTTCATATAATCATTTGGTTCATAATAACCATAATCTTTACGAACTTGCAAATTAGTAATTTCCTCATATAAACTTTTTAATTTTTCTTCTTTTTGTTTTTCTTCTTTTTCAGCTAAAAATTGTTTTAGTAATTGTTTAGTCTCAACAATTTTTATATTTTTGCCCTCCTGATAAGACTGAAATATTTCATCCAGTATAATTTGAGAAAGCGATAACCATTCGATTGTACTCATTTATCCTCAATACCTCCTTTAAAATATTATCTATTCTTTTATACCAGTTCCTGTGACAGCTTGAACAAAAAAACGCTGTAGTGGTAAAAGAATCAATATGGGTATTATTGCTGCCATAATAACTCCGGCAAATAACAAATTCCATTTAGTTTGATACTGTGTGAAGAAATTAGATATTGCAACTTGCACCACTCTATATTCAGGACTGTTGCCAACCAGCAATGGGTAAAAAAATTCATTCCATCTTAATATTAACATCAATATACTTGCACTAACAATAACCGGTTTTGAAATTGGAAGTACTATTTTATAAAAAATTGTGAACCAGGAAGCACCATCAATACGAGCAGATTCAAATAATGCTTTCGGGAATCCTTTAAAAAACTGTCTGAAAAGGAAAATTATCATTCCATTTGCTATACCTGGCAAGATTAAGCCTGTATAAGTATTAACTAACCCGAGTTGTCGAATAAAGTTATAAAGTGGTATTGCAATTGACTCGAATGGAATCATAAATGTAACGAGAACCATAACAAATAATATGTCCCTGCCTTTAAACTTAAGATGTGCAAAAGCAAAACCTGCCATACTGTTGACTACAACCCCACCAATAACACTCATAATTGAAATAAAAAAACTGTTGAATAAAGATCTCCCAAAATTAATTTCCTTAAAAATATCCACATATGCATCAAAATTAATTTTCATTGGAACTAAAGTGCGCCAGGTAAAGGGGGTCATATATTTAAATACATCTTCCGATGTTCTAAAAGAAGATACTAATACAATATAAACTGGAGCTATAATAAACAAAGAGTAAATGAATAATAAAGCGTATGTAATGACTTGACTATGAAATCCCTTTTTTCCCAGCATGTGAACATCTCCTCCTATAATTTAATCTTCGGTTCTTAATACTCTCAATTGTATTCCAACAACTATTAATATAATTATAATTAACATCACAACAATAGCATTTGATCGGCCTACGTCTGAATATGAAAAAGCACTTTCGTATGCTTCATACATAAGTAAATGAGTGGACTTGGAGGGTCCACCCTGAGTCAAGGTATATACTGGAGCAAACATAAGGAAATTTGCAGTTGTTGCGCCAACTGCAATAAAAACGATAGCCCTCTTTAGTAAAGGTAAAGTCACATATATAAACCCCTGGAATGGTGACGCGCCATCTATACATGCTGACTCATATATTTGAATGGGAATTTCCTGCAATGCCGCAAGAATAAAGATCATCCAATAACTAAATCCAATCCAACTAATAATTAAAATAATGCAGTACAATGCTTGAGTTTGACTGATAAGGAATAATTGTTTGGGTATCTCAATTAATGATAATATACCATTTATAAATCCATTAGGCTTGAGCAATAATCCCCAAATAACTGAAGCTATTGGAACTGAGATTGCTACCGGTAAATAAAATAATGTCCTGAAAGCATTAATTCCTTTCACGCGCTGATTTACTAAAACTGCAACTAATGTTGCCATAATTACTTGTAGCGGATTTATTATTAAATTGAATTTTAAAGTTATCTTTAAGGAATTTAAAAAGACCGGATCATTAAACAGTTCCCTATAATTTGTAAGCCCTATAAAATTGAGTGTATGTTTAATAAAAGAATACGAATATAAGCTTCTTATTACTGCATAAAAAAGAGGATAAACCTTGAAAAAAAATAAAATCACTAAAGCAGGAAATAAAAAGATAAAAATAATATACCATTTTGCCTTCATGCAAATTACTCCTGGTAAAATATATAAGCTAAATCATTAATTGCATTTATCTTAGCCAACCCTGTTTAAAAAGTTAATAAAAGAAATTGAAAATAAAAGGCAGACGTAACAATATGATAGAAGCAGCTAATTTGAGACGGGAAATATAATATTTCCCGTCTCAAATTGCTAACTTGCTTACACTATACACTATTGTTTATATTTTTCTAAAGCACGGTCAATTTCTTGAGCTGCTACATTTAATACATCCTCTGGATTACCCCCATTACGAATATCCTCAAAGGCTCTATTAATAATTTTCTCCCATTCTAAGTATCCTGGAGTTTTTGGGCGTACCATTGCTGTATTTTCCGACTCAAAAAGAACTAATAGAACGGCATCATCGCCAATTTCTTCAGCTTCTTGTTTTGCATATGCCAGGGTATGTTTATTCCCGGATAGATTTCTATCGTGTTTGTAATAAATTATATTTCCCTCTTTTAGAGTCAAAAATTTAACAAACTCCGCGGCAGCTTCTTTGTGTTTGCTATATTTACTTATTCCAATATGCCAGCTACCTGTAGGAGTTACCGGTTCCCCTTCTTCAAAATAAGGATGTGGTGCATAAATCCAGTTTAGGTCACTTACGCTATTGAAATTACCAATATGCCAAGGTCCAGTTAATATTATTGCCAGTTTACCCGCTTTAAATAATTCAGGTGACTGAAAAGGTCCCATGCCGAGAGGACTTATTTTATATTTATTAAATAAGTCCTGGTAAAATTGGGTCGCTTGTATCCAGGGTTCCTCTGTAATATAACCGGTGGCTTTAAATCCATCGGGACTTACACCTCTGCCACCCAAGGACTGAGCCAATGGCAGCATCTGATATGGCCTGCTAAACTGGTCAAATGCTAATCCCCATATATCAGTCTGTCCATCATTATTTGTATCCACTGTTAGCTTTTGTGCTGCACTAACAACCTGTTTCCACGTCCATCTTTTTGCGGGGTCTATAGACGGAATTTCTACTCCATATTTTTTAAAGAGAACTACGTTGATAAACATACCAACACTAGAAGAGTTTAAAGGTGCTGCCATGAATTGCCCATCAAAGCTTCCACCATTTAATGCTGCATCTACAAATTCACCTTTTTCCTCAGAATTAAAATATTTATCCAAAGGTTCCAGGTAGTCTTTAATACTATAATTTGCGACCAATGGGGCATCCACATTTAATATATCTATTTCGTCACTTTTTACCTGCATTTTTGTTTCAATTACTTCAAACATTTGTTCAAAAGGATAACCATTAAGCCTTACATCAATATCCGGATGTTTGCTTTCAAACTCTTCTACGACTTTTTCCAAATTTTTTACAATATTTTGATATGTAAGAAAAACAATAGTTGTTTTCTGTTCAGCCATTACCACACCTGTAAACAACATCATTATCAAAGACACGATTAAAACAATTCCAATCATACTTCTTTTCAAAACGATCAACTCCTTTTTTAATTTTTTAATAAATTAATACTAAAAACTATTTATTTATTCGTTGTTAATCACCTCCAAAATTTAAGTTAGTGTCCTGGCTTCAAGATAATGTGCTCCTCCAACTTAATACATTTTAGTCTACTTCGTTTTTTAATCTTCTTACTGAATCCCGTTCAATAAGCTCAGTCTCAAACTCCACAGATTTCTTTATTT
>JAHLWV010000007.1 GCA_019057735.1 Promethearchaeota archaeon
GCCCTAACGCCTCTGCGATTCTTTTAGCTGCTTTATTTTTTTCAGATATTATTAATGTCGGCATTTGGTTATAGGTTTTAAGTTATCCATAATTTAGATTATTATTACTTTAGCTTTTATAAATAACAATAGAGCTATATGTTTCTAATATATTTCTAATTGTTTTTAAATAAAAAACATCTAATTTGAATAAGAAAATTCGTCCTATTATAATTTTATGTTGTCTATATCGTTTTTGCTTAATAATCTTAAAAGGAAACGGGTTTATTGTTTTGGGAGAGTAAAGTTAAATTCAGCCCCTAAATCTCTTCCTTTTGATTCAACCCATATTTTTCCTCCATGTGCTTCTATAAAACCTCTAGCGATATACAATCCTAACCCACTTCCTTTATCTAAAGTAGAATATCCATCAACTCCTTGTTCAATTGTCACGAATTTACCAAAAAGCTTTTGAATTTCTTCTGGAGTCAAACCTTTTCCGTTATCTTTTATTTTAAATAGAACATTTTCATCTTCCTCTACAATTGAGATTTCGATTTTTCCATTCTTGGGAGTAAATTTGACCGCATTCGACAAAAGATTTAATAAAGCTTGCGAAATTCTGAACTTATCTACACTCATATTAAGATTTTCTGAGATGTCAACATTAACTGTTAAATCTCTCTGGCTAACTTGAAACTCTAAATCAGAAAGACAGTCAATTATTATGGTACGAATGTTTTCTTCTCTTTTAACTATCTCTACCTTTTTTGCTTCGATTTTCATTACATCTAATAAGCGATTGATATAGTCATCTAATCGGTGCACATTATTCAAAACTCGATTTAAGTCCTCCTTAACCTCTTCTTTCAATCCTTTTTCTCTTAAGAGAATCAAATCGACATATCCTCCTACGGAAATTAGAGGTGTTTTTAAGTCGTGAGCAGCAATGCTAATAAAATCAGTTTTCAACCTATCTAATTCTTTTAATTCAATATTTTGTTGTCTCAATATTCGTTCAGACTCTTTTAATTTCTCTTCAGCGAGTTTTTTTTCTGTAATGTCTTGTATTATCGCCATAATCATTAGTTCACCGCTGATACTAACGGCTGATAATTCTGATGCAACCCACATTGCTTTTTTATCTTTGTTATAAATTTTTGTGATTTGAGGTTTCGTTATTGGATCAGATGGTTCCCCTTTAGACATCAAATCATCAACCAATCTCAATCCGGGTATTGTTTCTTTAGGAAACAAATTCGTAAGAGTCAAATAATTTTTATCAACAAGATCTTCTTTTTTGTAACCAAATAATTCTGTAGTCTTTGGATTCATGTCAATGATTTTACCTTTATTGTTTAAAAGTGCAATACTAAATGGAGCATTCTCAAATAAGTGACGATACTTTTCCTCTGATTCTTTCAGTTTTTTTTCAGTTCGTTTACGATCGGTAATATCGCTAAATGTAGCTGCAAAAAATCCTTTTTTAGGGGAATAACCTGATACATTATACCAACGATCAAGTGGTTCTGAATAATCTTCTACATTTAGAGGCAACCCTGTGAGACCCACATTTCCAAATTTACCAATCCAATCTGCAGGATCATTTTCAATTCCTGGCAATATTTCGGTTACGGTCCTTCCGATTAGGTCACTTACTTTTAAGCCAGTCAGTTTTTCATATTGACTATTTGCTTCAATAAATCTATAATCGATTGGTTTGCCATTATCGTCCACTAAAACCTCGTGATAAGCAAAACCCGAATTCATATTTTCAAACAATAAACGATATTTTTCTTCAGATTCTTTTATTTCTTGTCTAGCTAAATTTTGTTCTGTAACATCGGTTATAAGAGCTAAGTCCGCGAATCGACCTAAATATGTAATAGATTTACTGTAAGAATCTATACATTTAATTTTTCCACCTTTTGTAATAACCCTATAAGAGCTGTATGCTGGGAGAGTAAAGTCGCCTGTTTGTCTACTCTTCATGTATTCAATGGCTTGTTTTCGATCTTCGGGATGAATATTGATTATTAATTCTTTTGGTGACCATTCTTTCATTTCATCTAATGTAAATTCATTAATATCTGACATAGCCTTGTTGACATACTTAACTTTGTCATCTTGAATAATTATTATTCCAATTGATGAATGCTCAGTGATTGTTCTAAATTTCTCTTCTGATTCTTTTAACTTTTGTTCAGCTTTTTTGCGGTCGGTAATGTCTAAGACAGTGACTAAATCTGCAGGTTTACCCATATATTCAATACTTTTGGAATAATTATCCAACCATCTAATTTCTCCTAATTTATTAATTATCCGATACTGATAATTAGTTATGTAATCTGAAGAACCACTTTGCTTTTTTTTTAATTGTTCTACGACCCAGTTTCTATCCTCTGGATGAATGAATTCAAAAACTTTCGCTGGACTTAGCTCTTTTGTTTCATCCACAGTATATCCCGTAAGATTCGTAGATAACTGATTAACATACTTTATTTTATTATCTTGTATAATAGCGATACCCATAAGAGAACTTTCGGCAATAGTTCTAAATTTTTCTTCAGACTCCCTAAGCTCTTTAGTTCTTTCTTGTACCTTTTTTTCTAACTCTCTATTTAAAATCTTCAGTTCCTCTTCTGATCTTTGGAGTTTTAAGTTAGCTATTTTTTTTTCCGTAATATCTTGTATTATGACTTGAATAAGCGTTTCGTCTCCCAACTTAATTTTTGAACTGGTTATATTCATCCACTTTTCTATCCCATCTGCTCGGGTCATTTTAAATTCTAACGCTTTCATTGGTTTGTCTTGAACAAAACTTTCAAATTTGCTCTTAAAAAAAGGAATAAAATATTCTGGTCTTTCAAGCATTCCTAATACTTCAACAAAATTTTTCCCTATAAGATTTCCTCTCGTGTATTTCGAGAACATTATGCTTGTAATTGGATTACAATCAATTATTTTGCCCTTTAAGTCAACTATCCAAATTATATAAGGAGAACTTTCAAATAAGTGCCTATATTTCTCTTCTGATTGTTTAAACTTATGTTCTAATGCAATTCTCTGAGTAATGTCTCGAGTTATCCCATAAAAACCAATTTTTTTACCATATGTGTCTTTATTTAAGTATACGGAAGTTTCAACAATGACTTTCGTATTCCCTTTCTTAATAAACTCAAATTGGAAGTATTCTTGTGGTAAACCAGACTTATAAACCAAATTAAATATTTCAAAAACTTTCGTCCTATTCTCGTCATCCATAATCTGTATATAGTCTTTACTCATCAATTCATCAGCTGAATAACCGGTCATTTGAGAGAAAGATTTGTTCGTATAGGTGAAATTTCCTTCTAAATTCACTTCAAAATATGCTTCTTTTATATTATCGATTATCTGTCTGTATTTTTTTTCGAAAGCTACTGATTTTTGAAACGAAATTTTTTCATCCTTAGTTAGGAGTAACTTCCAGAATCGAATTTCTTGCATGCTTTCAGCTAATTTTTTTAAATCTTCCTCTTTTTTATTCCAAGCTTCTTCTTTCTTTTTGTATAGGGTAACATCCCGAGTTGTAATCAAATATTTAATTTCTTGGGCTTCGTTTTTGAATAATCGTCCTTTAAATTCATAAAATCTGAAGTTATCAGCATAACGAACCCTTAAAGTTACTGCTGGTGCTTCAAACTTTGACAGATTTTGGAGAAAATCCACACCACGCTGAATATCTTTGGGGTGCAAAATTACAGTCATTTTACCTTCTAAAGTATTCAGATTTAAGTTTTTTAGAAGAAATTTTTCAGTGATATATTCAAATTCGTAATCCTCGTTTAAAATGAAGATATAATCGTCAAGATATTCTTTTAAGATGTCGCCTATATTATACCCAAAATTAGTAGTTGATGCCATTTTATCTAAAGACCTCTTAAACTTATTAGTATTAAGTTCCTAATTTATATTTTAGTAATGATTTTTAATAATGTTATTCTTTCCAACCACTAAAAGTTCTAATGTAAAAATTATAAGGAGAGATATCTAATCTCTTACATAGCAATAAATAGAAAATATTATAATGGTTAATATTGAACCTTCTTTTGAAATCGATGAGAAAGGACGAGTAATCTGTCAATCTCACTCAATGTATCCACATTTTCTTCAACCAAATAAATCACCTTTTGAGGAAAGACAGATGGAGAATGAGTTAACATGTCTTACATGTTCACACTACGAAAATGACGAATGTTATTTTCCTAAGGCTGAAATTGATAAAATAGAGTTGGATAGGTTAACCAGGTCACGATTTCAATGTAACCTATGCGGAAATAAAATCGACCTCATGCTTACTCTTATGCAAAAAATTTATTATGAAGTTAAATTCAACATGAAAATGCCTTTGGTCTGCTGTAATTGCTATGAGAGTCTAAAAAAGAAGAAATTTGATAATTATTTCATCAAACGAATATGGGAAGCTCTTAGTTTCTATCTGCCTAGTATCTTTTTACTAATCAATCCTTTTCCCTTTAATGTTATTGCAGTTTTAGGGTATGTAGCATTTATTGTTGTATTTAAAATAATTATCAAGCTAAAATTTCATTATAGCCTCTTTTTAATGGATTTAATAAGGGGAAAAAAGTTTTACGATGAGAATTTTAAGGATAAAATTGAGTCAACCTAAATTTCCAGCCCATCCCCGTACCTTTTTTCGCATTTTCTTTTGCTTTGCGATAATCAAGTCAAGCTCTTGATTAGATTTGTTTTTTAAATTCTCAATTTCTGGAACAAATTGATATTTAACAAAATAGTTCTTAATTTCTCTTGAAATTAATTCATCAGGGATACCTTTAGGATTTGAATAAAAATTGTTGTAGTTTTTCTCCCATAAGTCAAGAAATGTCTCAATAGAATCTTTATATTCAAAAATTGGTAAAGTTCCCAGATTATTTATTGTGGTAATAGCAACATTTGCCCTCCCTACAGTAAAACGATTACCGTTAAAAGAAACTGCTATTCCGCCTTCGTTCTTTAATCGTTGAAGCATATTAATATCTGTGATAGAGTCTCCTAACGCAATCATTTCAGAAATTGGAATTTTGGTCTTTTCTGATATTGCTTCAACGGCTATTTCTTTTCTAATACCCCCTCTGACTTGAACTTGATTCATTGCTTTGATGTAATCGGATTCTCGTTTGCTCCAAAAAAACTCGTTTAGGTTTTCAATTACCGTGTTTAATTTCTTATCGCTTGATAAAAATTGCTGGTAGATGTTTTTGACTAAAAAATCTACATCGTTCTTTATGTTTAAAAAGGACTCGTTTGCCTTTTTTAAGTTTAATTCGGTACAATATACATGATCCCGTGGTATGTTTAAATAGTTTGCAACACTATGAGCAAAATGTGTATAACTTGTCGATATTATGTATACGTCCCATTTCTTCTTAAGAATTGTCATTAATTCTGTACACCCCGGTAGTAGTCCTAAGTTTTGTTCTGCCAAACGAACTAATTCTTTATCTGAAAAGCAAGACATATATAAAGGTGCAACTAATCTCAAGGTGTCCCCTGGTTGGTAATCGGTAATATTCAATTCCTCTTTTACTCCCGGAATTTCAATAAGATAATCATCATACTCAGAAAGCATCTCGAAAAATACGCCAAAGTCAAATTCTTGCAATTCGAGAATGGTCTTTTGGTTTAACAATCGACTTAACTCCGCAGCGAAGTCGAGTACAGTGATTGGTCCTTCTAAATCCCAGCAACAAACTTTTTTATCAGTCACTTCTGATCAGTTTCAATGTTAATAGAGAGAATGTAAAGATTTAGGATATATGAGGTTTACGAACATTATTATTAAGTTATTATTATATGCAAGAAAATACGATAAAAATGGTATGAGTAAAAGACTACTTTGAAACTTTAAAAATATCTTGCATCGTTCGTTCTTTTTGATTCCTTTTAACGATTTCTCGCCAATTATGTTGGATTATATCGAAAGCATTTTGAGCTAGCTTGAAAAGCTTGTCATCCGGGGAATCTAAATAATGACTTATAAATTCTAAAGCTCTTTTATCTTTTATTCGTGTTAAACTTTCAATAATGAAAATAATCCTTAGTTTATTTGAATCTCTTTCAGATTTTTTTATCTCGATTTCAAGTTTTTCTAATATCCTTAATGTAGCCCTACCGTCTCCGATTCGACCTAACGCTTCTATAATTCTATTAACTACATTGGGGTTTGTTTCAGTTTTTAACGCACGACATAATAGATTAACAGATCTACCATCCTTGAGAAAGCCAATTTGTCTTACTGATTCGGCCCTTTTCTCAGAATCTCTATCGTGGAGCATCTGTTTTATTAGATTATTAAAATTTATGTTCTTAGCTTGCCAAGCCATAATCTATGTAGATTTAAAATCGAAATTATTATAATTTGATCTTTATAAAATATAATTTTGCGGATAATTCACAAGTATTTTAAAATTTGAATCAGACACTATCGTAAGAGAGAATTCATGTGATCTATCCTTTTTTGTAGTAGCTTTGCCGTTCCAATATCTTTTCTGTAAAATAATTTGCCACTAATGCATCCAACTCCTTGTTCAGCAACTTTTTCAGCGCTTTCTAAATCGTCAGCAATCCCAATAATCCCCATGGCTCTCGATGATGTTGTGTAAACATTTCCACCTTCTCTGTAAACAGATGCATAGTAATACTTTGCACCAAGTTTTTTCAGTCTCTCCTTATTTATTATTACTAGTTCATTCTTTTGCGGAGACATAGGGTATCCTTTGGGAGCTAAATACTTGCAAACAGTAGCTTTATTTTCAAATTGGATGTCAGATTTTAAATTACCGTTAATAATTCCCATACAAATATCGATAAAATTAGTTTTTAAAAGAGGTAAAATGTTCATTGCTTCAGGATCTCCAAGCCTCGCGTTAAATTCTATCAATTTAATGCCTTTAGCAGTTTTAATATAGCCCCCATACAGAAATCCTTTATATTCGACTCCTGTTTCTGCCTTAGTCGCCGCTACAACTTTCTTCATGTCTTCTATTGCCTCGTTTACATCTTCTTGTGATATAAAAGGCATCAGATGGTCTTCCATTGAATAACTGCCCATACCTCCAGTATTGGGTCCCGTATCGTCTTCAAAAGCTCTTTTATGATCTTGAACTAGTGGAGTAGCGATTACATTTTTTCCGTCAACGAATGTTTGAAGAGTAAATTCTTCTCCTTCGACTTTTTCTTCGAGGAGAATCGAAGCTTTTTGATCGACTAAAACTTGACAATAATCTAAAATATCTTGTTTAGAAAAAAGGTGGTCTCCATAGACTTTTACACCTTTTCCACCAGTCAGCCCATCGGGTTTAACTACGATATTTTCTTCGCCCAAATCTTTAATGAAACTTTCTATATTTTCCATTGAATTGAAACTTTCACTTACAATATTGGACCTGATTTTATATTTTTCCAGAAGATTGCGTGTAAATATTTTCGAGCCTTCTAATTGAGCGGCTTCAATTCTAGGCCCAACGCAAGGAATTCCACTCCTTTCTAAAGCGTCAACAATGCCTACTACCAGAGGTGCTTCTGGACCAATAACAGCGAAATCTATATTATTTTTTTTAGAAAATTCAATAATTTCTTGAAAATCTGTTTCGGAGTGAATTTTAATCCTTCCTTGGCTTAAATCTTCCAAACCAGCGTTTTTAGAGCTCATGAACGCATATAATGTGGCTCCATCCCCTACTAAAGTCTCGCCTATTACATGCTCTCTTGCTCCATGTCCGATTATAAGAGTTTTGACTGTCAAATTTTAGACTATCCTTTATTTGAATTTCTTATGAGTATTAAGATTATAATTGAATTTAAATTGTTTTGCATCAAATTTAAAGTAATTATTAATCAAAAATTATTAAGTTTACTGCACTTAATCATTATAATTTTTATAAAATCTTAAATTTAGGATGATAGAGTATTATGAAAGCTAAGGGCATTCTCTCTCTAACCGACGAAAAACTAAGATGTTCAGCTATGCCTTTAGGAGGTATAGGTACCGGCACTATAGCTCTTGGAGGAGACGGACTTTTAAAACAATGGCAAATAACTAACACTGTAATGCATCGAGCCTTCGTCCCCAACAGTTTTTTCGCTGTAAGAACTCGAAAATTGAAAAATTCGAACGAAAATTCAATTTCACGAGCGCTTATCTGTACTAAACCTCACGATGGCATTGATTTTATACCCGCTAAATCAGTTAGCGATCACATAATCTCTAACAATATGAAAGAGTTCTTTGAAAAACTACCCCAAGTAGAGAACATAATTTTTTCTGGAGAATATCCCATATCGTTCTTAAAATTTGAAGATAAATCGTTACCAATTGAGACCAATTTAATTGCATTTAACCCATTTATTCCACTAGACTCGAAAAATTCGGGGATTCCCGTAATTATATTCCAAATTCATATTAAAAACATTTCTGATGTACAAGTAGAGGCGACCGTCTTAGGAAACTTAATGAATTTTTTGGGTTGGGACGGCAAAAAAACGATTAGAAATGAGTCTAATCCGCTTTTTGGTGGTAATTACAACAAACAAAAGAACCTTAACTCATGGAAGGCAATTTACATGAAATCGAAGACTCTTTTAAAAAACGATAAGCGTTATGGCAATTTAACATTTGCAATCGATCAACACGATGCTATGGTATCGTCTCAATGGGAAAGCTTGGATAAATTTTGGTCGATTTTCTCGGATACAGGTGTATTATTTGAAAATGAAAGTGGTGACATAAGTGAATATGAAAGAACATGGACTGGAAGCCTTGCGACAAAGAAAGTATTGAACCCCGGTGAGACGAAAGTAATCAATTTTTGCCTTACATGGGACTTTCCAAACCGTAAAGTCGATTGGCATATAAATAAGTCATTAATAAATGACGATAAAACAGAATACTGGACTGGTAATAGATATAACGAGTGGTTTAAAAACTCGTTCGAAACTCTAAAATATGTTCAGAATAATTGGGAGATGTTATTGAAATATACCAACGAGTTTCACGAAAATTTTTTTTCTAGTTCCCTACCACACGATATTTTAACCTCTATTTCAGCTACTCTTTCGACAATTCGAACACCAACTTGTTTTTGGATCAGAGATGGTACGTTTCATGGATTTGAAGGATGTCATGGGGCTTCTACCGGTAAAAGTTCAGGAGGGTGTTGTCCTCTAAATTGTACGCATGTTTGGAATTACGAATTCAGCTTAGCTCATTTATTTCCTTCACTTGAAAGAACGATGAGAGAGACTGAATTTAAAATGCAGCACAGTTCAGGCTATTTACCACACAGAACAGTCATTCCATTGTATTTACCACAATTTGGGGAAGTTCCTGATGCTGGAGATGTTCCGCCTGCCATTGATGGAATGTTTGGAATGATCCTAAAAATCTATAGAGATTTTCTAATAACAAACGATCGTGACTTCCTTCTAAGATCGTGGGTATATATTGAAAAATTGATGGAATTTATTTTTAAAGAATATGAAAATGAATCTAATGGAATGATAACGAGAGCTCAACCTAACACATACGACTGTTCTATTTACGGATTAAATACATTTATTAGTTCACTTAATTTAGTAGCGTTATTAGCTTGCGAACAGATCGCTTTAGAGTTAGATATTAAAAGTTGGGCAAAACTTTGTAGAGAAAAATATAATTTCATAAGAGAAGGTATCGATAAAGAATGCTGGAATGGAAAATATTACATTCAGAAGTATAACATCTCAGAAATAAAGAAATTTCAATATGGTAAAGGTTGTCTTTCAGATCAGTTAATTGGTCAATGGTGGGCGTTTCATTTAGGTTTTGGATATATTTTTCCTAAAGCACATGTCCAGCAAGCTATAAAATCTATTGTTAAATATAATTACAAAGAAACGCTTAATGGTTTTAAACAAACTCCCCGAGTATTTGCTTCAAATTACGATTCAGGTTTATTGGTTTGCAGTTGGCCTAATGGAGGTAAACCTGAAGTACCAACTTATTACACTGATGAAGTTTGGACAGGGATTGAGTACGAAGTTGCTGCACTCTGTTTTTACATTGGAGAAATTGAGTCGGGATTGAAAATTATAAAAGCTGTTAGAGATAGATACGATGGAACTCATCGGAATCCGTGGAACGAGGTGGAATGCGGCGATCACTATGTAAGGGCGATGTCTTCTTGGACTTTACTCCATGCTTTAACAGGAATATCGTATTCTTCAAAGTTAAATCAATTGTCCATATCACCTAAAATAAATCAGCGAGATTTTCAATCATTTTTTATTACTAATTCAGCGTGGGGTAAAATATTTCAAAAAATTACTCAAAAAATGCTCACTTGCTCCATAACAATCTCTTATGGAACTCTGAAATTGAGCTCGATAAAGATTGATTTAAAAGACGAATTTATAGATGTAAAAATCAGCAAATCAGTTATCATTTCAGAAGGAAAATATCATGATGTAAGTGTAACGCAAATATTCAATGGCTCGATCATCGAAATTGTATTTGATGAAACCTTGAATCTGAGCGAAAAACACCAACTTCGCTTAGAATTTGAATAATTAATAACAAAAAAGATGAAATGTATTTTTTTCCAGGTCTGTGCGATTTATTCTACTTTTTGGCCACAACTTGCACAAAATTTAGCTTCTATTGGTAAATCAGTACCGCAATTCTGACATTTCTTATTCTCCTGAACACCGTGCACGTCCTGAGTTTTTTTCTCTATATTCGAACCACAATGTGGACAAAATTTGGCATCTTGATCTATTTCATCTCCACAAAATGGACAATTCACTTTCACGGTTGGTGTTTCATTTTGAGTCACTGACGCTAAAGAGATAGGTTTTGTTATAGTTTGAACAGCTCCCACCTGAACCGAAATTGGAAGAGATGTGTTGTGTCCTCTTTTAGTTAATAAGTTAGCTGTTAAAGTAAAGACACCGTTTTCTTTAGGTAGTATTGAAAAGAGCCGATTACGGCTATGTCGTTTTGCGATTCCGCCATAAAATTCTCTTTTTATTAAGATTTTAACTTCTGGCGGCCCAGTTAAATTTACTTTAACTTGTGGCATATAATTATCAGTAAGATTTTGAACAGTAATGTAGAATTCTTTCCGTTTATTTAAACTACAATATAGCGCTTCTACATTTCCTTTTAAACTAATATGAAAATCTGATTCAGACATAATTATTCTCGTTATTCTTTTTCTTCTTTAAGGTAATTTGAATATTTATTTTTTTACATTATTTCAAAAATTAAAGGAATCGTACAGAATTTAATGTATACTATAAAAATAGGTTAAGTAAATATATAACATTTGGAGCCCAATTTTTCATAAGAAATGAAAAAAAAAATGATAAATTTATTTACGGTAGGACCCGTAAGTTTTGCATGTATCACACATTGCTTTAAGATTTTCTAATTTTGCATCGTCTGGAATTTCTGAGCCAACAATTAAACCTCCACCGTCAGCACACTTATCAATAATTTCCTTGACTTGCTTTTCAATCATGTTAGGGGTACCAATAGTGAATAAAGACGGTTTTAAATTACCTTCGATGCACAAATGTCCTCCCAGTATTTCTTTTGCTTTGAAAATATCGGTTCTCTCGTCAATATGCAGATAAATCTTACCTTTAGGTAATTCAAGTAAGTAATGCAACCGATCAGTCCAATTAGTATCCATGTGCATTTGAACAATGTATCCTTTTTTGACATAAGCACTAACTGTTTTTTTGAAATAAGGCCAAAATAGTTCTTCAAAATGTTTAATGGATATAAAATCTGAACTTGCTCTTACGGCTCCAACTAAAAGTGTCTTTCCTTGGCCTTGAGTAATCCCATATTCTCCCATACGTATAAAATCATCAGTATATTTATCACTAATTTCTATTATTTTGTCTTTGTATCGATAGATATCTTTCATAAAATTGGTAGAACCCCTGAATGTAGAAAGAAGATCAAATATTGTTGCCCCTGCTCCATCGTTGAAGGTTGGTACTTTGAAATGTTCCCACCATTTAATTGTATTCTCTACTACTTTAGGAGCAATCTTATTTAATTTCATCATATCTCCCATTTTCGCACTGTTAAAGTTTGCAAGCCAGAAAAAGCCATCTTTAAGAATCCTATCATAATCTTCTGCCTTGAGGAATGGATTGGTCAAACTTCTTTCAGATAATTGAGGAGGAGAATTAACGGGTAATTGTCGTCCTGGTAATTTCCAATCTAAATAATATACTGAGAACATATCTGGGAAAGGATTTACGTATTGCATATACATACCTCCCCCCGCCATTGCTATATCAAAACCACCCATTTTATGGTATATCCACTCCATCGCTTCTTGAGCTTTATCGGGATTTTCAATCATATCTTGGGCAGTTATATGATCAAGATATTTAGTCTGAACGAAGTCAATCAAAGGCCAAACAGGAACTCTATCGGGTTCTTTTAATTCCATTGCTGTTAGCATTCTTTCAACGCTCGTCATTGCCTCTTCTTCTATTCCCTCCAATTCAAGCAGCACCTCCTAACCATTTTTTTACGATATTTACTCCTTCAAAGGCATTATCGGTGAAAGCATCAGCTCCTGCTTTCTTCATCCACAGTTCATCCACTGGAAGACCGCCTATTATAATCTTTATATTTTTTCTAAGACCAGCAGCTTTTAAAGCTTCTGTAGTTGTATTCATTGATTCAAGTGCTACTGTTAAAAGTCCAGAATATGCAACAATTTTAGCTCCAGTCTCTTTTACTTTTTCTACAAATTCTTCAGGTGGTATATCAACTCCTAGATCAACAACATTATAACCCGCAGACTTTAATAATGTAACAAAAATGTTTTTACCTATATCATGAACATCCCCTTGAACAGTTCCTACAACGATTGATTCTACGTTACTTTCATCAATAACATCTTTTTTCATGTAAGGTTCAAGAATAATAGCAGCTTGAGTAAAAATTTCACCTGCCATTACGAGTTCTGTTAAAAAATATTCTTTTTTATTAAATTTATCCCCGACAACCTCAACACCCTTTCGCAAAATCTCAATAATATCGTTAGGTTCAACCCCATCCTTTATTAATTGTTCAACTAATTCATATGCGCTCTCTTCATCTAAATCCATTACTGCTTTAGCTAGATCTTCTTTATTTCCCATGAATCACTTCCCTCCTAGCTTTTTTTTCATGAAACCCGTTATTAAACGACGCATCGAAAAAATCTTATTTTTATTCCCCCATAGAATACGTCCAATAGCTTTATTTATTTCTTCTTGGGGGGAATAATCTGGTTTTTTTGAAAATTCTTCCATTTTTTATAATCTCTAAATTTTTTATTAATGAGATTTATTCATTTTTGATATATATAAACTTTTAAATTTTAATTTTTTTTTCTATACTTCTAAGATTTCTCTTCTTTCTTTCCTACTATTTTGATATACATTAAAACCCCCATAAAACCTCCCATAAACCCGCTGATAAAACCACTAATAGCGTGATTTATTCCATTTATTATATTATCTGTTGGAAATGGTATTACGAAAAAATTTATGAGAAAGCTCATTATGAGTCCCATAATTGCTCCAATTATTCCAGCTTTTAGCGATTCCTTGACATTATTATTCATGATATTATCCTCCTTATTTTTAATCTATATTTATTTTTTATTTATTTTTTATTTATTTTAATTTAACATATTGATTTTAATTTATTCTTGAAACACATAAATGTTAAAGAAAAAAAGGTTAAAGACTATTAGTAGGAGTCTGATTTTTAATGAAAGTTGAAATAATCTGTAAAATTACAATCGAAAGGTTTTAAATGGTTTTAACTTAAAATTTTCTGTTTAAAGATATCGATTGTATCCGAAATTTCATTTAATCGCAAGGAAAATTCTTTTGGCTTCAATTTTTTCAGCTTTTCAAAATCGCGAATAATTTCTTTAAATTCGCTAATCCAAATCTTCATGAGTATCTCGTTCTCCTTTCCTTCAACTTGCTTTTTGATAATGGTGCTAATTGACGAATTAACTTTATCCATAAACTTTTTTTCATTTATAGTATAAGAGATTTTTAAAACATCTTGCTGAGTTTTGAGGATTTCAATATCTTCTTTCATAGATGATTTGTGTTGCAATAATTCTTCATTAAACTTATTTATCATACTCATGATGATGTCTTCTTGAGTTCTAATGGTTTGTTCAAGTCGTTCTTGGCTTGAAAAAATATCGCTCTTGATGGATGTCATCTCTTGTTTTACGAACTTCATTTCTCCTTCTAAATTGGAAACTTGCTCTGTTAGCTTTTGAATTGCTTTAGTGTTTGCTTTAACCGAATCTATTTTAGCCTTAACCTTTTCATATTGATCTGCTAAATTGTGTAGGCTTTTTGGGACATTTTTCATAGAATTGAAATCTTTTTCGAGATTATCAACTTGTTCAATTAAATGTTGAAAATCTTTGAGAGTAATTTCTTCAATTTTATCTTTCTTAGGAATTACATTTCACCATTCATTAATATTCCAATATGTTTGTATAATAATTTTTAATTATTCTTGACCGACTTCTCAAGCTCCAAAATTGAATCTAACTTTAATTCAAAATCTTTATTCAGATTTGATAGATCATCTAAAGTTTTATCAATATTATCAATTAGAGAATTGATTGGAGATTTTTTTAATTCCAAAATTAGATCAGAAATAACGACTAAATTGTTCTTAAACGCACCAAATATATTTTCTTTGATTCTACTTTTATCTATGTCAAATTCTCTAATTTTCTTAAGATCATTGATTTCTTTAAGAGGAGTTTGTTCTTTTACGGTTAACTTTATATTCTTTTTAATAATTTTGGGAGTTATTTTCTTATGAAGCGTATTTGAATCAATTTCATTAATGTTAATAATTAAATCTTTTAATTCATCTTCAGATTTACCAACTGATGTTAAAAATTCCTTAGATATACCTTGAAATTGTGTTTTATTACCACTTTCCTCTAATTTTTTTAAAAAATCAAAAATTACGAGTGTAAATAGCTCTACAATATTATCTTGGGTTTTCGCAGATACAAATATTATTGGAAATCCCTGAATTTGATATTTTCTTATATTGTTTAATAGAATTTCAGAATCTTCGGGTTTTAGTAAGTCAGATTTATTTCCTACTATATACATAGTGCATTCAGGAGAATGCTTTACTAAGTTTTTAAGATACGTTTCGATTATTTCTTGGAGAGACTCTTTTGGGTTATTCAAGTCAAATAATAGTAGAGCGGAATCCAAATTACTGAAAAACACGGGATTCAAAGGATTGAAGCTTCTTTGCCCCCCAATATCCCATATATTTAACCGAATATGATTATCTTTTAGTTTATATTCCTTTCTGGCAATATTACTACCAATAGTGGGGATATACATCGAAGGAAAATCTTTTCCCACGAAGGTATTAACCATGGATGTCTTACCGACACCCCATTGTCCCAATATAGTGAGCTTAATATTGATTTCAGAAACTAGCATGAGCAGTAATTAAAATAATATTGACAATTTATTAAACTATAAAAAAAGGTCTATTTAAATATGCTTTATTCAAGAGCAGATTCTAATATAAGAAAGTATTAAAAACTCTTCTAATTAGAAGGATTATCGTGATTTTTCCCTGAAAATTTTTTAAAGGCGTATATTAATCTTTGAAGAACTGTTATATTAGTCCCAATGGCAAGAATGACCATTGTCCACCAGATTGCGGTGGGAAACCAGATTTGAAATATTGAGCCTATAAAAAGAATAGGTACTCTGTCCGTTCTTTCTAGCAACCCTACCCCGTATAAGTTTGGAACTCCTAAGCTTTCTATTTTGGCTCTCGTATACGAAGTTAAAAATGCCCCAGCTAGAGTAATTAGTCCAATATAAATGTTAGTATACCCACCAAGAATAATACCAAAGAAAATGAAGATATCTCCTATTCTATCTAAGGTAGAATCTAAGAAAGCTCCTAATTTAGTAGGTCCTTGTAATCGAGCAACTACGCCATCTAATTGATCAAAAAATTCAACGATGAATAGCGTTATAATAATGAAAACTATATTTTGGACCAAGAAACTCAAAAGGGTTAAAAACGCGAAAAAAAGACCTAAAGCAGTGATAACATTAGCGGGTACTCGTTTTATCTTTTTCCCCAATGGAAGTAATAGTTTTTCTGAATATTTTTTTACTCCTAATAACATCTTGCTTTATTGTCTTAGATTTAGTGGGTTACATCTTTTCCCAAATATAAGGCTTATCATAATTAATAATTAATGAATCAATGAGAAAAAAAAATATAAAAAAAAACTTTTACACGCGATAAATTGGGTAATATTTCTTCTCTACATATTCTATAAAATAGTCTGGGTTCAAGTCTTCTCCTGTAATTTTCTTAATTAAATCTTTTGCTTCGTAGATTTTACCGTATTGGTGAACATTTTCTCTTAAGTAAGCTAATAAGTTCGAAAAGTTACCTTTTTCGAAGTCCTCAGGTAAAGTTGGATGTTTTTTAAGAGCATCATTGTAAATCTGTGCTCCGTAGAGGTTACCAAGATGATAAGTCGGAAAATAGCCAAAGGCTCCACCTGACCAATGTATGTCTTGTAATACGCCGTCTGCATTATTTGGAGGTGTTATCCCTAATAAATCGTCCATTTTTGAATTCCAAATTTCTGGTAATTCACTAACATTAACATTTCCCTCAATAATATCTCTCTCTAATTCGAATCTTAAAATTATATGCATACCGTAAGTAACTTCATCCGCTTCTACACGAATAAGAGATGGTTGGACGGTGTTAATACTTCGATGAAACTCTTCCAGAGAGACATTTTTTAAATTTCCTGGAAAACTTTTTTCTAATTTAGGATACCAATATTTCCAAAATTCTTTACTGCGCCCTACTATATTTTCCCACATTCTCGATTGACTTTCGTGAATGCCCATTGAACAGCCATTTGCTAAAATGTTACCATGAATTTCTTTCTTAAATCCCATGTCATATAGGGCGTGGCCACATTCGTGAATCGAACCAAAAACACAGGTAGAGAAGAAATTTTCGTCAATTCGCGTAGTAAATCTTGTATCCGTAGAAGAGAGAGATGTTGTAAATGGATGAACTGACTTATCTTGACGTCCTTTATTAAAATCATAATTCAATCCCTTAATAACATCAATACTAAAGTCCCATTGTTTATCTACGTCCCATTTCTGAGTAAGAATGGAAAAGTCTGGTTTATCGGTTGAAGTATTCAATTTTTTTATGATTTTATTAAGATTTTGCTTCGATTTGTAGAATATGTTCGAAATCCAATCGTATGTGGCACCAGGTTCGTAGAGATCGATGAGCGTTGAGTAAGGATCAGGATGTGTATCTAATTTCTCTGCAACCTGAATTTGAAGTCCGATCATCTTCTCTAATAGTGGTTGAAATAGAGAAAAGTCATCTTTTTTCCGGGCTTCAACCCATTTAGCGTGCCCTAAAGAGGCAGTTTTAGAAATTTCTTCAACCAATTTCGTTGGTAATTTGACTTCTTGATCGTATTCTCTTTTAGCTTCTCGTATGAAGGCAGCGTCAATTAAATCTAAATTATCTAACCTCTCACATTCTTTGATCAGATTTCCTATTTTATCAGAAATTAATCGCTCATGAACAATTTTACTCATGAGAGCATTTTGCTCTGCTCTACCTCCAAAAGATCCGGGAGGTAAATTAACTTGTTCATCCCATCCTAATAATGAACGGATGTGGTTAAGTCGAGTAATTTCACTAAATTCCTCCTTAAGTTTTTCTATAGGATTCATATTTTTAATCACTTGTTTTAATTTTCTTGAATTTTATATAAACGAGATAAATCTAAGTATATAAAAAAAATTTGCTTTTTTTGTTCACTACCCCATTCTCTTATTATGTGAAAAGCAAGTCAAAACTTCTACAAGGAATCGTGTCTTACAAAGAAGGTAGCTGCAGATTCGAGATCCTCAATTGTGAGAGGTCTTGCTAAAGTTTTCTGTAGTTCTGTTATTAATTGAGAGCATAACTTTAGACTTAAGGTACTTCCACTTTGTTCAATCATTTTTTGAAGCATTTCAGGATAAATTGCTTCGCTTTCACTTTCACTTTGCTCTAGCGTTGGACGTTTCTCTTCGGGTATAACCTTGTCTATATGGAGCGTAATGTCTTCTTTATCTATATCTTCTGCTTCTGTAGCATCCGACATTGAAAATAACAATAAATCCTCTGTCTCTTGTTTAGCTACGGGTGAATGTGAGGCTTTAATTGTAGCCCTAGGAATTTCAATGGGGGGAGGTTTAATTTGAGATTTATTAGATGGTAGTGGTGCTACTTGAACTCGTCGCGTAAATTGAATTTTTCCTGGTATCTCGAATTTTTTTTTTCTTTCTTGTTGTTTCCTCATTTTAGTTTGTTCGTCGATTTTTTCTTGTAACTTCGTTATTTTTTCCTTAAGAGTCGAGATGTAAGTAAAATCTTGATAGTCATTAGATATGTTTATCAATTCTTTGTATTTGGCAATCGCGAGTATTAAATTCCCGCCGTTTTCAATGCTTTTAGCTTCATTAAACGACTCATTAAAATGATGAGGTAGAAGTTTTTTTAGATTGAGCGTTTTAGCGATTAAGAGTTTGATTTTTTCTGCCATTCCCATTTCAATTAATGAAATTTCTTCAAAATCAGAAAGGTCTAATTCGTTTTTTATGATTTTCAAGTCATTTTTATCGATTAGTTCACGTTTGTTTCCAAGAATAAGAAGCTTGGAGAATTTGGTTTCTTGTTTTTGCAAGTCTAAAAAATGATTAATTACTCGGATATGATAATTAGATAAATCGAATAATAAAACTACCAAGTCAGACCCTTGTATGAATTTTGACCATAAGAGCGAAAAATTATCTTTTAATTCAAAATCCCAGAGATCGAACTTCAAATTATCTACAGCAAAAATCGATGATTTTGCGAAATTCATAATTTGACGTACTTGGTCGCTTTTTATCATGTTAAATAATTGAGTCTTACCAGAATTTATTGGTCCAACAATAGCAATTTTAGAATGCAAATTGTGTTGCTGTTCTCTCAAAAAATCTACAAATTCTCGTTTCTTATCATCTGGTTTGGTCACATCTGTCGGATTGGAAAACAATTCATGAAACTTTTTTATTGTGTTTTCTAATATTGGAGATATATATTCAAGGTTATCAACTAAGTCTGTAATAAATAAAAATAATACATTATTCTCTGATTTGTGGAATATTTGGAAGTTTTCTGAGACAGGGCGATGAAAAATTTTGCCTTTCATAGGCATATCTAGGAACGATTGAATTACCTCCCTAACGTTATTCAATTCGCTATCTCCTAGTGCGAGAGCGTATGTGTGATTATAAATATTTTTTCCAGAATAAAATATATGGATTTGCCGAAGTATTTTTATCTCCTCTTTTTTCAAGGAATTCTTTAATCGCTTTCTTTAATAATATATATTTAATCTCTCATTAATATATTTTACAATTCGAAGTACTTTCAGTTAGTCAGTTTAAAACTCAATAGAAAAGTTTAGAATTAGTGTTAAATGTTATCAAAATGTATCTTATGATTTTCTAAATCAAAATAATTCTGAAAAATGCCACTCCAGCCTGAACATATTGCTAAGTTTTTAGACGAGGATGTAGATTTGAAGTTCAAGTCAGAATTGCTTGAACTTTTGAGAGAGCGAATTGATAGATTATGTTTTAAAGAGTGTGAAATTGATCGAATCCAGTGTACATTAACTCCTTTGTGTACTCAACGATTTTTAATTAATTTGCGAATTAAAAATGGTTTGACATTAAATGATTTACCAAAATTTTGTTATAAAGTCCATAGAGATGTAATTGAAAGATATTTTTGGCATAAAACAATAATATACAAACCATTTGACACTTATTTATACCTAATAGACTTCTTTTCAGTTTATTTTAGAGGAGACTATCGAGCTCTGAATAAATTTTTTTCAAAAGAAGATTTTAAAGGAGCAAACAAGATTTTTAATGATAGAATAAATAATAGGGACGAGGATTTTCAATATCTTTTAACTAAAGACCACGATTTTATGATATTTAAATACGATGATAAAATTCATGTTTGCTTCATACACGAAAATTATGCGTTATGTAACGCAAATAGAGAAAAAATTCCTGATTTGAAGCTTCTATTTGGTTTAAGTAAGCTTTTTGCCCGAATATATTTTCCTGAGGTTAAGTTAAAATTAATTCCGGATGAATGCGTAGAGATCACAACTTTTATCCCAAAAGATGCGCTTTCTTCCATTAGCAATGAAGAACCAAAGGATGAAGATTCTAAACGAGATACCTATATTTGGAATGTTTTCTATAGTGATTTAGACGTTTTAAGCCAATTCTGTAAAGAAATTAGTATTTATGTTGACAGAAAGCAAAATTTAGCAATAAAACTAAGCATAGCCGTAAAAGAAAAACTCCGATACCGAGATTTACGTTTAGTGTTCAACATTATACTTCGCTTGTATAACGATTTCTATGTATTACATATTTAATATTATGATAAAAAAAAAGAATGTTGACTAAAAATGGCCGATATTAACCAAAATAATCCAGAAATAATTAAAATTAAAGATTTTGTGAAAGATGATAGATTAGATGACGCAGTTAAAATTATTGCCTTATATCTTGGAGATTCAAATCAAGATAATTATTTGAACAGACTAGAGAACATCATCGAGATGCTACTGACCCTTCATGGAGGAAGAATGGTATTGAGATTTTTAATAGAGCAACTCATAATAGATATCCCTTCATTACTAGAAAATCTCTCCAAACGTGATTCTGTCCTTCGATATTCTTTTTTATTACTCTTGAAAACACTTTGCGAAAACGAATGCGATTTGTTCCTCCCCCACAGCGAAGATTTATTAGATTCTCACGATCCAAATGTTCGGGAAGCCGCCTTACAGCTAATAATTTTTATGGCAGGTGGAGAGATCGATATTGAAAATGAATCATTAGTTAACAAAATCGTTATTACTTTAGCTGACGAAAAAGATTTTGTAGTTGAGAAAGCTATACAAGCTCTAATAACAATTGGACGAAGGCATCCATCTTTAATTACAAAAGCAGTAACTAATTTTATTAAGGAACAGCCAGAAAACGAAAAAGCAAAGAATGCTGTAGACACGGTGCTGAAGTCAGTAGTTACTGTCGAAAAAATTGATGAATTAGTTGAAGAAAGCCATAAAGAAGCAATATTGGACGAAAAATCATTAGAAAAGGAAAAAATTGAGAGAATCGATAAGGAGTTAGATTTAAAGAAAAAAGAAATTGAAATCAAGATAAAAAAACTAGAATTGAAAGAAAAAGAGAAGGACTTTGAAGAAAAAATAATTCAAGAAAGAGAAAAGACGCTAAAAATTAAGGAGGACAATCTCGAACAAGAAACTACAGTAGGTTCTGACTTAGAGACCCTCCCTAAAAAAGTTATAAAACAATTAAAAAAGGAAAAAACTGAGATAATCGATAAGGAATTAGAATTAAAGAAAAAAGAAATTGAAATCAAGAAAAAAAAATTAGAATTGGAAGAAAAAGAGAAGGATTTAGAAGAAAAAATAATCCAAGAAAGAGAAAAAACATTAAAACTTAAAGAAGAAATTCTCGAACAAGAAACTACAGTAGGTTCTGAATTAGAAATCATCCCTAAAAAAGTTCAAAAACAATTGAAAAAGGAAGAATCTCACATCATAGACAGGGAGATAGAATTAAAGAAAAAAGAAATTGAAATCAAGAAAAAAAAATTAGAGTTAGAATTCAAAGAACGGGAAATTGAAGAATTGGCTATTCAAGAAAAAGAAAAAGCTTTAAAAATAAAGGAGGAACTAATTGAAAAAGAAACAGAACTATCTTACGTCGAAATTGAACTGCACCAGAAAAAAATCGAGGAAAAAGAACAAAGAATCATGGAAAGCGAACTTGAGAGAGCAGAAGAGAAAATAAAAAAGCTTATAGACGAGGAACCTCACAACTCTGATGAAGACAGTTGAATAATAAGAAAGTTAAAATAACTCATAGCCCTAATTGATTTTATCTTCCGTAATGGGTGCGGTGTATAATCGCTTCACTATTTTTCGAATCTCACCAACCTTAACACTATCCGCAGGTAAACTTTTTTGTATGGCCTTAGCGAGGGTATAAGCAAGCTCTATATAAGCTAAATCCTCTAAAAATTCAACAATCTGAATTTTATAATCGCTATCCTCTACGCCTTCCCCATATTCCATCAATTTCTCTTTCAGTAAGAGATCTATCTTATCCGTCCTTTCAATAAAACGCACTTTTTTAACTAATTGTTTAAAAGAATTAAAAATGTTGTAGAGCTCTGAACGAGGATAATCATCGATATTCTTTAATACATAGAATATAAAGAGTTCCGCTTTTTCGTAGCGTTTAATTTTCAAACTCACTTCTAAAAGTTCTAGAAGTGCTTGTTCGTAAAGAAATTTACTTTCGATATTAGGAACAATTTTTTCGAACATCCAATCAATTAAGTTAGGTTGATCAAATCTTTTTATGACATCAATAAGGAGTTTGATAACAGAAAGATACAACTTAGCATTTTCAGTTTTGGTCCCTGATAAGAACGATACTAAAGCATATTTAATCCGTCCCATAGCATCTTCCATGTTAATGGGCGTTTCTGCGAATTTGTAAAACGCTGATTCTAAAATTGGTTGAATTTTTTCTCTATTTTTAAAATCGTAGATGAAATATTCACCCCAATTCGGAACAATTTTTTTTGAAGTTGCCTTATCTTTGGTTTTTGGAATGGATTTTGTAGGTGATCTTGGTTTTGATGCTTTTGCTTTTACTATTTGATTTTTCGCATCTTCCTCTGTTAATAATTCTAAAATAATCTTATCTTTTTCTTTTGGAACTATTATTCTGAAGAATACTTCTTTCTCTTCATTGAATAAGGCTTCTCTTAGTTCTTTTGGGAAAGTGATACCTGTTTTAGTCTTTTTAATAATATCTTCAAAAAAAACTTCTTCCTCAGGTCTTTTATCTTGCGCCATATTTATTGGTAGGAATAACCATTTTTTAATTCTATGTTGAATTGAAATAGACATATTTTACCCTTCTCTATCACTATGTTACAATCGCGTACTGTAGCGTTGCGTTTCTCTAAAGTGTCGTACATATCATCCGGTAATGTTAACGAGTTCAACCCCCCTAATATCATAATTTTTATCAATGAAACAAAGAATTGCATGACCCTCGTGCATATATACAAGAGGTACGGGGTAAGATTCAGCGTTTTCTATAAAACTTTTCTTTACGATGATAGGAAGGACAGTATTACAAACCATGCATGGTACTTTAAGCTCTTTTACTGTGTCAAATTCGTTAAAACCCGCAATAATGGCTTCAATATTTTCATTAAATGGATTAAGCATTGTCTTAGAAAAATTACCGTAAGAGATATATGACTCAACATCATATTTCATATTAAACTCTATACTCACTTTTTCTATTAAAGCTTCAAGCAATTGGAACTGAACTTTATTATTAGAACCTGCGGTGTATATTAAATTATTTATCCGAATGTGCACAATTTTCATGTTACCCTTGAAAATATGGAAAAAAATATTACTCGCAGGATTCTGCTTAACAATATTCAAATCTAATATGAAACTTTTATAGGATCTTGGAGGTTTCCATTCAAAAATAGTAAATTCATCAGTACTGATGTTAATAAACTCGAGATTTTGTAGTATTTGAGAATATTCAACCATTTGTTTCTACGCTCTGAATAGTTTTGTGACTTAAATAATTGGTTAAAGGTGTGAATCTTTCTGAATTAATCTTGAATGTACTAATTTTATAACTAATAAAAACAAATTAAATATTTATATATTACATGTTAACTCTGTTAAATATATTTGAGTTTTAAAAAACTAATTAGATGAGATTATGAAAGATTATTCCACTTGGGAGCCCATATATGATTTTGAAAACGAGTCTCCATATCTTGAAAATTTAAATCGTCCATGGCTAAAATTCAGAACTTCTAATGTCCCTAAATCAATAAAATTTGATCCAATTCCAGTTCACGAGCTAATAGGACTATCTGCTAAGAATTTTCCAAATAATGTCTGTGTTTATCACATATCAACGGATAAAAACTATACTTTTCGCGAATTAACTTATATTTCAGATAAAATTTCCAACGCATTGTATCAGTTAGGCACAAAAAAAGGCGATGCAGTGGGTATCATGACAGGAAATTGCCCTGAATTTTTATTTTGTTGCCTTGGAATTATGAAAACAGGTGCTGTAGTCATCCCAATTAATCCATTACTTAAGGAAGCAGATATTTCTCATATTCTCAAAGAAACTGGAAATGTAAAAACTGTTTTTGTTCACAAAAAAAATTTTAGAACAATGAAAAAAGCCATGCAAGATGTGAAGTTAGAAAATATAATCCTTTTGGAAGCAGACGCCGCTAAAGAAGGGACTATAACTTTGGAGGAATTTATCGAAGGTGTAGCCCCTATTCGACCAGATGTAGATATAGATCCATCAAATGATCTTGCCGCCCTTTTATTTACGGGTGGAACTACGGGATTACCCAAAGGCGTAATGTTGACTCACACTAATCTAGTGTCTTGCACGCTCTCGACTTTATTAATGGCTGGCGAACCAGAAGAGGGAGAAGATAATTTCGGTAAAACAGTAAACTTATCAGTTATACCTTTGTGCCATTCATTTGGATTTTTAGTTATGATTGCAGCAGTTTTTGGGGCAGCAATGGTTGTAATGTTTCCTTCATTTAACGCTTCTGAAGTTTTGAAAGCAATTGAGCATTACAAAGTTACAAATTTTGTTGGAGTCCCTGTTATGTATCAAATGTTAATAAACAATCCAGATTTCACAGAACGAGATCTTTCCAGTCTTGAAGAAGCAAATGCAGGTTCAGCTGCCTTACCTCCAGAGTTAGCTAAGAAATGGGAAGAAGTTATTGGAATTAAGGTGGGGCAAGGTTTTGGGTTAACGGAAACTTCACCTATCACTCACATGGCGGCTAAATGGATGCCAGAGATTCGTTCTGAGAGTATTGGTGTTCCGATAATCGATACTGACGCTAAGATTGTTAATTCTGAGACTTTAAAAGAACTAGAAACTAATGAAATTGGAGAACTGTTGATTAAAGGACCCCAAATAATGAAGGGGTATTGGAAAAGTCCCGAAGAAACAAAGAAAACGATTATTGACGGTTGGTTAAGAACAGGAGATCTAGCTAGGATGGATGAACAGGGGTATTTTTACATTGAAGGCCGCGCAAAGGACATAATTAAATATAAAGGATATAAAGTAATGCCACGTGAAGTCGAAGAAAAATTGTACGAACATCCAGCAATTCTCGAAGCTGGTGTTGTATCGGCACCAGATCCAAACATTGGAGAAACAATTAAAGCATTTGTAGTTTTAAAACCAAAATTTAAGGATACTGGTATAACTGAGAGGGAAATTATTGAATGGGCAAAAGAAAGATTAGCTGGTTATAAATACCCCCGCCAAATAGAATTTATAAACATTTTACCCCGAACTTCAGTAGGTAAGATATTTAGAAGAAAATTAAGAGAAAGGACTATAAAAGACCAATAAAGTTGGCTTACAATTAATATTAGTTATAGTTTTTTTACATTGAACTTAATTTATATTTTATATATATGTCTACCTTATTTTATTGTATATAATATAATATTTTTAATGTGAATAACATGAATAAAGAAGAGATATGTTTTATGTCTGCTTGTGAAATGGCAGAAAAAATTAGAACACAAGAATTAACTTCTCTTGAAATTACAGAAACCATAATAGAAAGAATTGAGAAAATAAATCCTATTATTAATGCATATTGTACACCTACATTTGATTTAGCTCGGAAATCAGCAAAAAGAGCAGATGAAGCAGTTAAAAAAAGAGAAAAAATGGGATTATTACATGGGATCCCC
>JAHLWV010000484.1 GCA_019057735.1 Promethearchaeota archaeon
TAACACATGAAGAGAGAAATCAAACCCAAAGCGCTTATCAGATAATCGTGTCTTCAGATAAGAATCTTTCTAAAAGTGAAAATGGAGATGTGTGGGAAAGTGGGAAAGTGATTTCAGAAAATAATGTTAATATCACATATGAGGGTAACCCTTTAGAAAGCGATAAATTAGTTTTCTGGCGAGTGAAATGGTGGGACAAAAAAGGTGAAGAAAGTGAATACAGCCAAATAAATCACTTCGGAACAGCATTTATTAACAAATCTTATTGGAAAGCGAAATGGATAAGTAGAAGGGAGTTTATTGATAAAAAAATTAGAAGACAGTTCCAATATAAATCTGGTAAGAGAGGATTAACGGGACGATTAAGGGAAGTTCGTGCTGTTTATTTGAGAAAGGAATTTTCGATTTCAAAAGAAATAGAATATGCAAAGGCTTATGTGTGCGGTGTAGGTTATTATGAATTTAAGTTAAATGGTAAAAAGGTTGGAGATCGAATTTTAGAACCGGCTCAAACAGATTATAATAAAATAGCATTATATTCTACATATGATATTACTGATTGTTTGAAAAAATCAAATGCAATTGGCGTTATATTAGGAAATGGACGTTGTATTGAATTATTTGGATACGATTATCCAAAACTCATATTACAGATAAATATCCATTATAAAGATGGAATGAGTGAAGTAATATGCACCGACAATTCTTGGAAGATCTCAAACGGTCCAATTCAAGAAAATGGCATTTATTATGGCGAAATTTATGATGCTCGACTAGAGATGCCAGGATGGGATGAACCAAAATTTGACGACGCAAACTGGAGAGAAGCTATTATAGTAGATGGATATAATTTAGCGTCTCAAATGATGCAATCCATTCAAATCACCAAATCTCTTAAACCGATAGAATTATATAGTCCTAAGCCAGGAACTTATATTTATGATTTTGGTCAAAATTTTACTGGGTATGTAAAATTAAAAGTATTTGGTCCGAGAGGTTCAGAAGTAAAGTTAAGATTTTCGGAATTGGTTTATGAAGATGGAAATATCAACACTGCTACAATTGGTGGTGCTCCTACAACTGATACATATATCTTAAAAGGAGAAGGAATAGAGTCTTTTGAACCCCATTTTACATATCACGGATTTAGGTTCGTAGAGATAACAGGATTTCCTGGAGTTCCTTCTCTAAATACTTTAGAAGGCTTATTTTTCCATTCTAATGTTCCTAAAGTTGGAAATTTCTTTTGTTCAAATAATTTAATTAACCAAATACACACTAACATTATCTGGGGTCAATTGAGCAATTTCATGAGCATCCCTACTGATTGTCCTCAAAGAGATGAGAGACATGGATGGATGGGTGATGCCCAATTGACAGTAGAGGAAGCAATTTTTAATTTTAATATGGTTAGATTTTATGCGAAATACTTACAAGATATCAAATTATGTCAAATGGAAGATGGCAGTCTTTCTGATGTAGTCCCCCCATATTGGAGTTTTTACCCTGCAGATCCCGCCTGGGGTACAGCCTATATAACTATTGCATGGAATCTTTTTTGGTATTATGGTGACATCAGAATTCTGGAAGAACATTACGAGGGAATGAAAAAATATGTTGAATATTTATCATCTATTGCAAAAGAAAACCTAATCTATTTTGGAAAATATGGAGATTGGTGTCCTCCAAGCAATATTGTGTCAAGAAAAACCCCAATTGAGTTAACCTCTTCTTGGTATTATTATCACGATGTTCATTTTTTAGCTAAGATTGCTCATGTTATAGGAAAACAAGAAGATCATGAATATCTTTTAAACAAAGCTAAAGAAATTAAAGAGTCTTTTAATGCCAAGTTTCTAACGGGAGTTTATGATGTTGTAAAACATTCTCCAACTGATAGAACAATTAGCCAGACGTCAAATATTCTTCCACTTTATTTAGATATGGTTCCACAGGGAAAAAAGAAAAAAGTTCTCTCCACTTTAGTTAAGAGTATTAAAGAAGATTTTAGTTACCACTTTGATACGGGCATTATAGGAACGAGATATATCTTTGATGTATTAACAGAAAACGGATATCCTGATGTGATATATAAAATGGTCAATCAAAAGAGCTTTCCTGGATATGGTTACATGATTAAAGAGGGAGCAACAACCTTATGGGAACGCTGGGAAAAATTAGAGGCGGGTGGTATGAACTCCCATAACCATATAATGCTAGGAACCGTTGACACATGGTTTTACAATACAATAGCAGGAATAAAATCGTTAGAACCAAGTTGGAAATTATTGAGAATTAAACCATTTATTCCCACTACTATGAATTACGCTAGTGCAAGTATTAAAACAATCAAAGGATTTATCTATAGTTCATGGGAAAAGTTAGAAAGTGATTTAAAACTTACTATAAGAATCCCCGTAGGATGCAATGCTGAGGTTTGGATACCGATTGAAGACGAAAGCTGTGTTATTATGGAAGGAAATCTTGTAATATGGAGTAAAAATGAAAACGTCAAACATTCTGATGACATAGAATTTTCAAAATTAGACGAAAAACATGTTATTTTCAATATCGGTTCTGGATTTTATCAGTTCGTTATTCAATATAATTAACTTTTTTTTATATTGTTTATACTTCCGAAAAAGACGCAAATAACGATTATTATAGAAATTTAAGGTTTT
>JAHLWV010000485.1 GCA_019057735.1 Promethearchaeota archaeon
AGAATTTATTTAAAGTAAACTACTGACTTTCTTTAAATTCTTTAATATAAAAATAAAAGTTAATCTATAAAAACTTAATTCTTAATACATTCTACTGAGAATTAGAACAATTCTTGTGTTCGGATTAAATTTTTTAATCCGACTTTTCCACTTTTATTGTATTTCGATTTCTCGAGTAAGATAAATAGTTTAAAGTTTTTCCCTTTATCTATATCGAACTTTAATTGGACGAGATTTGGATCATTTAACACTTCTTTATTCTTCTTATTCTTCGAGATGGCCCACATCGCTAATTTGTTCTCGTGAATCCAAAGTCGTTTTGAGATATTAGCGCCTATTGTAAATCCATTTTTATCAGTGATAACACCCGCAACAAAGTTAGGGAAATTACTTTTAATCTTATGTAAAAAATAATTAACTTCAATTTGATTTATTAACCTAGAATTTTCCTGTTTCATAACAAATAACCTATCAAAATCAACTGATTTATAATTAAAAATTGAAAAATACAATTGAAAAAAACGTGTGATATCGTGATATTATTCAAATTCATGCAAAAACAATTAATAAAGAAAAATCTCACTTAAGTAGAAGGAGTAGGGTTCTGTTTGGTATTATTATTTGAATCATTCTTTGACCTTAATTCCCAGATCCAGATTCTCTACTAACTCGTTAAACCTATTACGAACCGTTACCTCTGTGACTTGAGACGTCTTAGCTATTGCGCGTTGCGTCCTTCTCTCTTTGGCTATGATGCTCGCGGCGTAAATAGCTGCGGCACACACCCCAGTAGGACCTCGTCCAGATGTAAGGCCTCTTAGTTCAGCCATTTTGATTACTTTTTTTGCAATATTCTGACACTCATTGGACAATTCAAGTTCTGAAACAAATCGAGTAAGAAAATCTAAGGGTTTAGTGGGATTTAAGTTCAGTTCTAATTCTTTTGAGATAAATCGGTAAGACCGCCCTATCTCTTTTTTGTTAACGCGAGCAACTTCAGCAATTTCATTTAAGGTACGTGGAACTTTATACATTCTACATGCAGCATATAAACTTGCAGCCGCAACTCCTTCGATACTTCTTCCCCGAATTAAGTGAGCTTCAACTGCGTCTCTATATATCTTAGCGGAACACTCGCGGAGATTTTTCTGAAGATCGAGATTCGATGACATTCGATCTAACTCGCTTAGCGCAAATGTTAAGTTTCTTTCGGTGGCATCTGAGACTCTAATTCGGGATTGCCACTTTCGCAAACGATATATCTGTCCTCTGATTTTTGCCGAGATTTCTTTTCCAAAGATATCTTTATTCTTCCAATCAATCATAGTGCTCAAGCCTTTGTCATGGATCATCAATGTCATAGGAGCACCAGTTCTTGTTCTTTTCTTTCTTTGCTCTGAATCAAAAGCACGCCATTCTGGACCCTGGTCTATGTGTTTTTCGGAGTGAACTAATCCACATTTTTCACAAACTAATAAGCCTCTATTTTCATCAAATAAAATATTTTTACCGCATTCAGTACAATTATCTTGCCTTAGCGTCGTTTTTTTTTCTACGGTGGCATCGCTTTGATTCCAACTTGAAATAAATAACACCTTATTAATATCTTTTTTTAAAGGAAATTAGAGAAAGTTTATCTCATTTTAGCATAAAAATTGTCATTTGGATTAAATTCCTTCTTTGGAGTAATTTTCATCGAAATGAAAGGTAATTCTTCTGGACCAAAGATCTCTATAATTTTACCTATCTCGTCAAATTCTTCGGTAAAAACGGGTCTGTTAGTGATCTTTTCTAAACTTTTATTCCACTTTGTTGTTCTAAAAATCTGATGTTTTTTAGATTTTCCGAGATAGAACAGATTTAATTTAATATATTTTTGCAAACAACGACCCTAACTATTTTTAAAACTTAGAATAGTGAATTGGTGGTTAATATTTAAATATACCCTTTATTTAAAAAGGAATATTTTAGTGTATGGTTTAGCAGTTGTGAGCACTACTTTGTTAATTTGTGTTAAAGAGAATGATAGAAAAATTCTTGGTGATCATACAGATTTTGAAACTTAAATATAGCGTTTTTGAAGGTGATATTTCACAAGACAATCGCATGAATAATCCTTATCACTTCTTATTAAATGGTTAATGTCTTGAGTCAAAACAAAATTTCTTAACGATTTTATCATAACTTCATTACAATCTCTTTTTAAACAATTATGAATTCCTCGTTTAGAACCTGCGCCCGAAGGAGACGATATGATCCTCACTTCTTTTAGTATATCTCTTTCGTGACACGCTTTGACAATGCATTTGAACAAAGAATAGAACCAGGGAGGACGGTATCTCTTCTGATAAAATAAATGCTCAATTAGCGTATTTTTTTGGATATTGAGTGGATTAATTGAAATAGTATTCACCTTTAGTTCTGCTAATTTGAGAATAGAACTAACGCAATCATCGATAGCTGTTTGCTCATTTAGAAACGGAGGTTTAAACAGCAAATAAGCTCTCACGCCTATATCATTTATTTTGCAGAGACGAATCGCTTCTAAAAAATCTTTAAACAATAAGCCCTTATTTATGTAGGTATTTCTAATGTGGTCATTAATCGTTTCCAAACCGATTGCTACTTCAATATAGATGTCTAAAGAACTTCTCATTTTTATTAATTTCTCTTG
>JAHLWV010000089.1 GCA_019057735.1 Promethearchaeota archaeon
AGGTTGTCTTGAAGCTTATGCAGGTGTTTCTGCTATAGCTAAAAGAACTAAAGAAATTATTTTAACTACTAAAGACGATTCAATTTTAAAACCATTAAAAAATATGCAAGCAGGCAAGATAGTCCATAAAGTTATAAAAGCAGCTCGTCAGAATGACCCTATAGCGATCCAAATTCTTAAGGAAACTGGGCATTATTTAGGGATTGGGATAGCTAATTTAGTCAATCTTTTTAATCCAGAAGTTGTAATTATAGGAGGTTGGGTTGGGGTTGAAGCAGGAGAAATTTTGCTTCCTATAATTCGTTCTACTATTCAAGAACATGCTTTGGATTTTCCATTTGGTTTTACAAAAATCGTAATTTCACAGTTAGCTGATAAGGCTATTGTTCTTGGAGCTGCAGCAATGGTATTGCGTAAGTTCCTTCAACCTCCAAAAATTAAAGGTGTGGTATCTGTTTGATAGAAGGAATAGGTGTAAACTTTATTAGATTAATTATAAATATGTGGACTGATTTATAAAAAAAGAAAGTAAGAATTATTAAATCAATATGAAATTAAAAAATTTGTAATAATTTTTAATTTATTTCTCTACTATTCTAAGAAATTATATTCGTTGTATTTTATCTAATATTCACAACAATTATCTGGGGTTTTGTTGGAAAAAAGGGAGGAGGTAATCAAAATCGTATAAGTAATTTTTTAATAAGGAGGTGATTTTGACAGTATAATAAAATGAAAATGAGATTTGGTTAAATATGCAACCCTTGGGGGCGAGTTAATATATTTTAGGCAAATCTCGAAGATAATTCTGCTAAAAGCTAAAAAAAGGTAAGGAGTGAAAAATAAAATGAAAAAATTACTTTTTTGGTTTGTAGTTTTGGCTATTTCTGTTTCTATGTTAGCACTACTGTCTGAAGCAACTGAAAAACCGGTTGCGAAAGTTGTTCGAGTATTAGCAGTTGCTGGTCCTGAAACTGATTTCTTAATAGAAAAAGCACGTGAATTCGAAGAAAAAACAGGAATAACAGCTTCGATAGAACAAGTTGCTCGACCACTTTGGGGATATAGAAAGGTTCGAGAGCTTATAGAAGATTCTGGAATATACGATGTTGTTATGATAGGTGGAGGCGATGATCCAATGTGGGTTAAGATGAAGGGACATTGGCTTCCCCTGAATGACTATTTAACTGAAGAGGAGATGGCAGTCATAACCCACAAGGATTATTACACATACGAGGGTAAATTAATGGGTGTTCCCCAATATTACAATTTCCCTATGCTTTTCTACAGAAAAGATTTGCTTGAAGATCCAAAAGAGCAATTAGCATTTAAAGAAAAATATGGTCGTGACTTAACGATTCCAAAGACATATGATGAGCTCTATGAAGTAGCAGAGTTTTTCAATCGTCCACCAGATTTGTATGGTTTCTTCATAGGTGGAGTAAATTGGTCTATTTTCCTAGACCATACATATTTTACCTATGGTATGAAAGCAAACTATGGAGACCTGGAAAGTGGAAAGTTAACATTAAATACAGCGGAACAAAAACGTGCTATGACGGCACTAACAAGAATGGCTAAATTTAATCCTCCAGGATGGGAAACATTAACCTTCTTTGATGGTGATCAATTGATGTTAGGTGGGAAGATTTTTATGTACCAAAACTGGTTATACATATGGAAGACATTCCTTGAACAAAAACCAAATGAGATCGGTATAGCACCACCAACGGGAGATGTTCAACCGGGAGCACACCTAGGTGCATTTGTTGCGGTTGTTCCTTCAGCTGCACCAAACCCAGAAGCAGGAGTTAAGTTTATACAGTGGATGATGAGCTATGAGTATCAGAAAGACCAAGTTATAGTAACAGGTAATCTTCCAATTAGAGAAGATGTCCTTGAAGATTCAGAGGTTAGAAAGGCATTAGTTGGTATAGAGATACTTGAAGAAACACTTCCATACTTAAGCTATCAGTATACAACTTGGCCAGGAGAATTGTCTGGCGGAGTAAGCGAAGCCATTTGGAAGGTATTAAATGGTGAGATGACTGCAGAAGAAGTATCTGACTGGCTGCAAAATACAAAGTTTGCAGGTAGAAAGGCAATTGAATAACTTTAGTTATGTAGAACTTAGATTTCTTGCAATTTTAGTACCTCGCACTTTTATTCAAAAGGTGCGAGGTACTTATTTAGTAAGGCAAATATGATTATGTATATGAAAGTGTACGAGATCTATATTAGAGAGAATAACTATCATTATTGGAGAATGGATATATAATGAGTAATTACAAAAAATGGAAAACTGGAATTATTCTGATACTGCCAGCTTTTTTATTTATATCAGCATTCATGATATATCCAATGTTTAATGTTTTATATCTGAGTTTTCATGAATATTCTCCTTTACGGTCGGCAAAAGTAAGTTATATAGGTTTGGAAAATTATTCTTGGCTAGCTGGGTCAGATTTAATCTCTCATTCACTTTATGTTACAATTCTTTTTACAGCAATAAGTGTTGTTATTGAGCTAGTAGCAGGTTTATTAATAGCAACTTTACTAGCAAAGTTTACAATTGAGGTTCGTTCTAAGGTTGGAAAAACTCTTAATAAGGTTTTTGTTGGTATATTTATTCTACCTTTTGCAGCACCTGCAGTTGTCGCAGCTGTAGCCTGGAAAATGTTACTTCATCCACAATTTGGCCCAGTCAATGACATATTGAAGATAGAGGTAGTATGGTTTACTAAATATCCTTTAATGTCTGTTATACTTGCAGATGCTTGGAAAATGACTCCCATTATGCTGTTTCTTTTTTATGCTGCTATTATGTCAATAGATCCTGCACAGTTTGAATCGGCAAAAGTAGATGGTGTAAATAGCTGGCAGGAATTTAGATATTTAACATTACCTTCTATACTTCCAGTTTTAGTTGTTGCTACTGCTTTTAGAGCTGTAGACGCTTTTACAAAGATATTCGATATTGTGTACATGACGACTGGTGGTGGACCAGGCAATGCAACTGAAGTTTTTCCCCTACTTATATGGAAAACTGCATTTAGTTATCTTCATTTTGGAAAAGCTTCAGCTTTAGCTGTTGTAGCTATATTAATTTCAGCGTTTCTTGGGGCGATTCTTGTAATAAGGAGGAGATCAACTTGAAATATTTTTTTAGCAAATTTGTATTAATAACTTGTGTGGTACTAATAGTAATTGCAACACTTTTTCCTTTAGTTTGGATGGCCACTTCTTCGGTAAAAATAGAAGATGAAATTTATAGAGATCCTCCTACATGGATTCCCGAGAATTTTACTATGAAGCACTATAATAGTCTTTTTACTAGATTTAATTTTAATCGATTGACAATAAACAGTATTATAATTTCAGTAAGCGTTGTGGTTATTAGTACGATATTGGGGTCAATGGCAGCATATGGTTTTTCAAGATACAGTTTTCGAGGTTGTAATATACTTTTGGGTTTTATATTGCTTTCTAGAATGATTACGCCAACAGCTCTAGTCGTTCCCCTATACATTGTTATGAGGATGCTTGGTCTTATTAATACGGTCTTTAGCATAATAATAGGTATTACCGTTTCGAACTTACCATTTGTTGTATGGATTATAAAGCCCTTCTTTGATGGTCTTCCAAAAGAAATTGAAGAAGCAGCAGAGATAGATGGATTGTCTCCCATTAGTATTTTTTGGAAGATTGCTCTACCATTAGCTTCTCCGGTGATATATACTGCAATTCTTTTTAGTTTTATTGCTGGTTGGGTGGATTTTTTATTTGGAATATCATTTTCAACAACGGTTCAGTCAATGCCTTTAACCATGGGACTTATGCAGATGCAAACTGGCTATGAGATATATTGGGGTCCTCTAATGGCTGGTGGAATATACTTAACTTTGCCAACCTTTTTATTGGCATTTGCACTCCAGAAATATTTGGTTAGAGGTCTTAGAGTAGGTTTTTAATGGAAAAACTATCGTTCAGAGAATTTGTTAATAACTTCGCATTTTAGTTTATTTAATCATGGTTTTTATATATACTGTCTTAATTTTATTCTTACATTTTTTATTAAAATTGAGTTTGTTTTGTAAGTTTTTTCAAAGAGTAGGTTAACTATGTTAATAAAAAATAGCCTTTTACTTAAAAGAAAAAAAACTCTCCTTTTTAGTGGCGAGATACATTTCTGGCGCATCGATCCTCAATATTGGGAAAAGTGTCTCTGTAAATTAAGAGAAGCAGGGCTTAAGATCGTATCAACATATGTTAGTTGGTGTAGACACAGTATTTCTCCAATAGAAAATGACCTAATAGGGAAGACCGACCCGCGATTAAACCTTCGTCGCTTTTTGCAACTTTGTGCGAAGCTAGAGATCTGGGTTCATCTTAAACCAGGCCCATGGATCTGTGCGGAAGAGCTAAACGGAGGCTATCCAGAGTGGTTATTACAAAAGAAGGAAATCTTAGTGAGAGATAATAAAGAGTCTTTAGCAAAAGGATATAATAACTCACCTTTTTCCCATTATATTCCTAGTTATTTACATCCTAAGTATTTAAGATATGTTAAAAAATGGTTGACTGATGTAGATGTATGTATTAAAGATTTTTGTTATCCAAAAGGTCCTATTATCCTTATTCAACTGGACAATGAACCTAGTATGACATTTCATGATAAGATATTTGAGTCTGACTATAATTCAGTTAATATCAAAGGTTTTGGTGTTTATCAAAGATGGCTGAAGGAAAAATATAGTTCTATTGAATTACTAAATCTTGCTCATGACACAAGCTATGCTTCATTTTTCGACGTAAAAGCACCTGTAGCTTTAAATATTATGCGTTTTTGTGACTTGCGAAAATATACAGACTGGGCTGAATTTAAAGAATGTTGTATAGCAAGACATATTAAAATTCTTCGTGAAATTCACTTCCAAAATGGGGTAAAAAATGTTTTATTTACAGTAAATTTCAACGAACACCATCCAATGGCTGTACCTAACAATTGGAATAAATTAGAACAAGCGGCTTGTGGAATCGGAGGATATGATTATTATAATATTCCTCCTTTGAGGTATAAGAATTTTATTGATTTTATAAAAGCTATAAATTATAGTTTGGCTACTTTAAAGATACCTTGGTCTCCAGAGATGATGTGTGGCATATGGAAGTTTGATGGTGGCGAAGAAATTTGCAAAGATGAAGACTTGCTATCTGCACAAATGAAAAGTATGTATTTGTTGAGCATAGCTTACGGGCTTAAAGGTATGAATTTTTATATGTTTGTTAATCGAGAGAACTGGGAACATGCACCTGTGGATGAGAAAGGCCAGCCTACTCAAATGTACAGTATTCCAAGTAGGGTTATGGATTTTGTAAGATCAGTAAGAGATTTTCCTTCTTTGAAAAAGAGTCAAAAAATTGCAGTTATGTATTATAGACCTTATGCCTGGGAGGCATATATTGCTTCAAATGAAAAGATTAAAGTAGATGACTTACGTTTAGGGAGGAGTTATCATTTGTTTGAGACTTTATATACTGCTCTTGTAAGTTTGAATTATGATCCTGCAATTTTTGACCCCTTCGTAAATAATGAAATGGATATTTCTAAATATAAATTAATCTTTGTACTATCAAATACTTATATGGATGCAAATACACAGAAGCTCTTAAAAAAATATGTAGAAAATGGAGGGGTTGTGATTTTTTCCCCAAAATTGCCTACTCTGGATTTGGATTTCAGACCTTGTTCATATTTTAGTAAATATATTAAATACGTAAAGCCAAAAATACACCAAAAGTTGAGCGCAAAAGAGATTGCAGTTGGGAAAGGGAAGATTTTAATAATGAAAAGAAATTATTTTTGCAAAAATAATATTAAAAGAAATAAACCATCTCTTGATGTTCTTGATTCGTTTTTAGAATATCATGGCTTAAGACCCGAGGTTGAGACTAACAATCGCTATATTCTTACGGTAGTTCAGAAAAATAAATTTGAGAAAATATTATTTGTAATAAATATGAATTCTAAATTTAAGGAAGTAAAGCTGAAATTTCAAAAGTCAAAAACAGGTAAAATAGAAGAATTCTTTTCACAAAAGACAGCTTCATATATTAAAAGAGGAGAAGCTACTATTGATATTAATGGGTTGGATGTGGAGATTTTTCGTATATTAGTATGACTTGAGGTATGCAGGAATATTGGTTGACCAAGAAGTAATTTTTGTAAGTTAAATCTTTTTCAAAGTAGTAAATGGAAAATTAATTTTGCAAGTTTTTTAAAAATGGATTTTTTATAAGGGAGAGAATAGAATGCTAAAAGTTGAGATTAATAATGGTGCAATTTACTTAAAAGGGAAGCCCCTCTATATTTCTAGCGCGGATTATCCTTATTATCGAGATGATACTACCAATTGGGATGACAGATTAAAAAAATTAAAGGAATGTGGGATAAACGTAATTACTTGTTACTTTCCCTGGCGTCATCACGAACAACAAATTAATGGTAAGCGATTTTATGATTTTACTGGTAAAACTCAAAAGAATAGAGATGTAATAAAATTCTTGAAACTTTGTTATAAAAATGGCTTGCTGGTAATTGCAAAACCTGGACCATTTATTCATGCTGAGACTAATTATGGTGGTCTTCCTGACTTTATATGCCCAATTAAGAACCCAAAGATTGAAGCTATGTTGAATCATAAATACGAGCAGGTTCTTTGGATGGGAAGTGAATATGCCAAGAGCGGAAGAAGGCCTGATCTTTGGCCCTTACCAGCCCCTTTAAATCAAAATTTTCTTCAAGAAGTAAAAAGTTGGTATAGGGTGATTCAAGAAGAAGTAGTTAAACCATTAAGCTATCCGGATGGGCCTATCTTTTTAGTGCAAATAGCCAATGAAGGTATATATTCGAATATACAAAGAGCCCCCTGGGATTATGACTATAGTCAATCTAGTTTAAAATACTTTCGTGAATGTCTTAAGGAAGATTATAAAAGTTTATCTAAATATAACAGGTTTCACGGAGCAAACTACTCCTCTTGGAATGAAATAGAACCAGTGGGAGAATGGAAAAACCCTAATAAAGCAGAAGATTTATTAGCCTATATGGATTGGTCTGCTTATCAATGGAGATATATGAGGAGAATATATCAACTCTATAGTTCTTTTCTTTCTGTAGGGCTTCCGTATATTATCAATGTAAATCCTCCTCTTTCTGAACCATTTGGCATTGATGCTTGGCTTTGCAGGGTGAACCCAGATGAGTGGCCTAATATTTATTATGGATTTACAAATTGGATTGGCGTGCCTTCTGAGGAGAAGTCAGTGATGGAGCGTTATCTTATTATGGTCAAAAGGAAAAGAGGTATGAATTTAGAGGAAAACTGGGGATTAACTGATCCTTATGGAGAACCTTATCAATTTGCTGTTGTTTGCTTTTTTCAGACTCTTTTAGCTATTGCTGGAGGAGCTACTGGTTATAATATCTATACCGGTGTAGGTACGTCACTGCGGGATGATAAGTTAGATAAGTTTCAAAAAAAACCATACCCAAGTAATGCTCCAATAAGTGATTCAGGAGAAGTTACTCCTAAGGCTAAGACAGTATCGCTGCTGAATAAATTTTTTAAAAAATATGGACGTGAATTTTTAGAAACTGAACCAGACATTAATGTAGGGTGGGGGCTATATTTGCCGTATGCTTATATCAGTGTTTGGGCCACAAGTAAGGGTGGCGATATTTCTAATAAATTTAGTATTCCTAAATGTGGGGCATCTTTAAATAAATTGCAACACCAGCTGCTTTCCTCTAATGTTGATTATGGGTTAGTGAATCTTCAAACTTCCTCATCTGATATATTAAAGAAGTACAAAATTATTATTTTTCACGGTGGATTTTTTATGGATAAAGAAACTCAAATGAAATTGTGTGACTATGTAGAGGGTGAAGGCAAATTAATTCTAATTGGAGAAATTCCAAGATTAGATGAAAAATTTCAAAGATGTGAGGTTTTAAAATCTAAAGAAAAAGATATTTCGGTTATATCAGAGAAATTATTAGACCAGAGTGACTTTGTAGAATATTTAATAAAATATGGATTAAAGAAGATTTTAGTTAAAAATGATTTGAATAAAGTGTGGTTATATAAACATCCCACGTTAGATATTCAATATCTTTATGTTTTGGCTGGGGGTGGCGAGACAGAATTAATTGATTTTGTCTATGAAACGCATGTTGGTACGAAAAACGTAAAAATGCGAATTCCAACTGGTTCTGGAGCAATACTTCGGGTTGAGAAAGGAACAATATCTGCTCTGCTTGTAAAATGTATTAATGAATATAAGAAAATTAGTGTTGTTCCTTTTTGTCAGGTCAATGAAAGTAAAATCTATACAGATGTACCTTGTGATATTCTTACAATGAATATAAACTCATCTCCTATAATAAAAATAATAAATTCTGAAAAAGAGATAGTTAGTTTTTTTATTTCTAATAACAATAAGGTTAAAAAAATTAAGATAAAAACCCCTATTTATTAACTTGGAAACATTCTGTTGCTATTTAATTTCCTTACAATTCTAATTTTAAGGAAATGGGATTAAAATAAGTTTTTTATTTTCTTTTAAAGTATTTGAGTTTCAATGTAATACAAAAAGTTATGCTTATTGACCTATCCGGGGAACCATACAATAACATAGGCAAAACTTCTTTATTGAGGTT
>JAHLWV010000486.1 GCA_019057735.1 Promethearchaeota archaeon
GGAGTTTCTATACCCCAACCTCGAGGATCACTAGTCCATCCACCTGGAGATGCTGTAACTGTAGCATTAACTATAGCTGAAATAGAAGCGGAAGTTATTATGTAATCTGACATATTGAGTGGCATTGTAACATTTCTCTCCCAATGTACGCTTGGAAATTGATCAGCTAATTCTCTAAACTCATGAGAAACATAACAACCCTCAGAATTTATTGTGGATGTATCTGGGTATAAGGGGAATTCAGGATTATGAGACCTCGTCCATTCTGAACTTAAGGGAGTACCAGATATATTTGAATAGCTTCTTTGTTCCCCTATAACTTCATAATTCGCTTGACCAACGCTAGAAAAAGAAGTTATGTCAGAAGCGTCTCCTTGAACTTGACTTTCCCATGGATCAACTGGTATTGAAAAATTAGAATTTTTCAACCATTGTTCTTGATATTCATTTATTGTTGAAAGTTTAAGTGTATTATAATCTATATTTTTCTTTAAATTCTGGCTTTGAATATTTAAAGAGCTTAAGAAGATCAAACCTGAAATTAAAAATAACGTTATTAAATATAATGATTTCTTGTTAATTAGCGATTTATTCATTTCTGCTCTAACCCTCCTGTATTTTTAATGCCAGTTGATTTTTTCGTATCATTACTTTTATGTATTTTATCAGATTGTTTAGAAATTCCAATTGTTTGTGATACTGGTTTAGTTTTAGTATATTTTGCTGATTTAGTTAATTCCTTTTTATACAACTTATTAAATGCATCTTTACTACTTGTTATGTGTTTTTTTGGAGGATTAGCCGTTCTCAAAGTCTTTTTGTATTTTCGCACTTTTCTTACTGGTAATGGATATTTAAATATTCTTTGATACAACACGAAATATGTAGCCACAATTCCTCCAGCAATTACAGCAATAATTGCTAGAAGACGGAATATCTCTGGCTCGCCTAATCCATTAGAGCGAAATTCTAAGTAAGAAATTACGAGAGATACATTGTCAATCGATATAACAATTGAACGATTTAACAAAAATTCATCTGCTAAATATACTTGAATAGAAAGTCCAATGTTAACATTTTTTAGAATCAATTTAGTAACGTTAAAACCGCCTTGCTTTGCTTCTTGAAAGTCAGTTTCTGCTAAATTCAGTTTAAGAGATTCTTCGTGGGAATTATTGTTTAACAGAATTTGTATTTCTGAATTTGGAGATAAATCAGTAGGCCATAGTTGGTCGATTTTATAATGAAATTTGAGATTAGCCTCTGTAATTAGTATATTTTCACCCGTAATGTTGTTTCCAATTTGGTTCCAAGAAACACTTGTGAATTGATTAATTTTTTTCACGTAAGTAAAAGATAAATTGCACGATTTAATTCTTAGAGAATCCCATTGATCATTATCTAAATTATAATTATCAACACATTTGATTCTAATTCCAAGAGTGATTTTAAAATGATAATTATCACGCTCAAAAAGAGAGGTTAAGTAAAATATTAGTGCTTCTTCTACTACAGTATTCATAAGACTATCTGTGATATTACTAATTTCTGTACCAATATCTTGTCCTAAATCTACAGTTTGATACCACGCTAGTTCATGTTTTTCGTTATCTTCCAAATCTGAGATAAACACATAAAATCTAGCAGAATCATAATCATCATCCTGAGTTGGGGTATCGTTACGGCTTTCTATTCCACCTGCACCACCAGGACTAGTCATAACTGATGCGTTAAAAACAGTAGAAATTGATGCAGAAGTAATTACATAATCTGCCATATTTACAGGCATAGTAATATTTCGTTGCCAATGAACGCTTGGAGATTGAATAGGGTCATCCGGATCAATCCAATTATGAATTACTTCACACCCATACTCGTCAATTCCGTGATAATCTGGCAAAGCGGGAAAAGCAGGGTTTGTAACATTTAACCAATCGTCCAAAGTTGGTGTTCCCGAAATCTCAGAAAAATATCCTTGATCTCCAGTGATCTCTAAATTAGCTTGACCTGGGCTGTAAGTAGCAGTAACATCAGAAGAATCACCTTCTATGTCATAAAACCAAGGATCAGTCGAGCCTTCAAATCCCGTATTTACAAGCCATTCGTCTGTATGAGGAATTACGGTTGAGGTTTTAATTATTGTTTGTTGTTCTGCAACATTTAGATTTTGATTCAATATAACTAAATTTAAAGAGGCGATGAAGAGAATAATAACAAAATAAACATAGAATTTTTTCTTGATAAATTTAGTAACCATTAGATTCACTTTTTATATAATTAAAATTTATGAATGAAAAATTGTAGGATATATTAGGATATAACTAGCCACACTTATAATATTTAATAATTTTAAATTATGATTTCATTATATTTTATATTATTTCTTTGAAAAATTAAAAAAAGATGTCAAAATATATGATTTATTCATTACTCATTTTTGAATAGGGATTTCTTGTTGTTTTCCAAGCAATTTATCTCGCACAATTTTACCGTCTAAAGGAGCGCCTTTTAAAAAACTAGTAGTTTTATTTAATTCTTTTTGAAAACTCTTGTTGAACGCGTATTTTCGGTTTATAATACGCGTGTCTGGTTCTTTTTCGCTCGTTAAAGTCTTTCTATATTTTCTCACTTTTCTAACTGGAATAGGATAT
>JAHLWV010000487.1 GCA_019057735.1 Promethearchaeota archaeon
TCGTTTTAAGTTAACAATTTTTAAGCAAGATATAAGTTAAGAAAAGAGAAAAGATATTACAATTAACTAAATACCAATTTAAAGTTGAATTTCACAAGACTCCGAATCACAGAACTTACTTCCTATTGCTCTATCTTTTGTTTTATCCAAATCTAAAGGTTTAAGTTTTGAAACCATTTCATCGAATTTTTCTTTTGTGATTGATTCGTACGGAGCTTGTTTATAACCGTGATCGGAAATTGGTAAAAAACTAACGCTTTTTAGCTTATCTTCAAAGCATTCCAGCACGCGTTTAATCTGGTTTGCCTCGTCTTGCTTAAATGTAATCGTAATTGATACTTGGTTGTCGGACCAATATTTTTGATAGTCTGCGGCATTTTCCGCTTGTTCCCATATAGAAACGTCGTCCTTGGAGCGTTCAAATAATTGTTCGTGGACGGGGAATTCGACTACAATGGTATTAGGCGAATAAGAATCGTCCTCTATGTAATAACCCGCGTTTTTAATGGGTTCTATCAAATCAGAATTCTTCGAAATGCGAATTCTTCTAATATAGTATTCTGAATGAGGATAATGAATTCCAGGAGTGACTCCCGGAAGTAAGCTAACGGTTCCGCTCGGTTTAACTGTAGTAATTTTTATCGATTTTGGGACGCACAACCAATCGGAATAATCCTCGTCCAATTCTCGTATATATTTATAACCTTTATCGCACCAGTCTAATATAGTCCTTCTCCCATATTTCACAAAAGCTTCAATTATACCTGTTTGTGAAATTCCCATTCGCCTATTCTTAAGCATCACTGCGTTAGTTTCTTGCCAATGCGTATTTACGAGCGTAACAGATTTGGCATACAAATAAGCGTACTTTAGGGTGTTTTTATACTCTTCGTATGATTCGTGCCTTGAAGGAAACGTCTCTACAAGGCACTGGTACGTAAGAGCATTTCCAAATACGCCCATATGGTTTATAGGTTCATTAAAACAGTATACAGCTTGAACTTCATTTAATTTTTCAACTTTTGTAATTTTTTGTTTTCTAGCTCTATCTATCAATTTTCCCTCTGGATGACGATTATTAATAGCATATCTTGGACCAATTCGCATAGCTTTTTTGATTCTAGTAGGAATTTCTTCACATTCATATGAAGGGATATATAAACAATAAATTGTATAATTTCTTATTCCAAAGTTTGTTTCTTCTCCAGCTTCACCAGCAGAATAAATTGTAGAATGATTAATTCCAATCCTACGTAAGAGAATTTGAAGATCTCTTATCTTTTCTTCATTTCCAAAAATTCTATAATTGTCAGTATTTACTTGACTACATAAATTTCCGTCAGTTTCAATTAATCCAGCTACAAATTCTAATATAGATTCACGATCCCAACTAAAGATAATATTAGGAAGTCCTCGTGATTTATCGTTCAGAAGTAGTGCTAGTTCCAAATCAATAACACTTTTAAGGCTCAGTCGGTTATATGGTTCTTTTAAACCTTCTTTTATTTGTTCCTTATACCAAGTTCCTTTAACATCAAGATCTTTTAATTTTGATTTTTCTCCACAAATACAAACCATGGGATAATTCCTATCAATATAGCCATCCCCCGAAAATAATCCATACTCAAATGCATTAGGCTCATATATACCACCAAATTCTCTATCAATTTCGAATGGCACAACAAAATCTCCTGGTTTTAAATCTATTGTCTCAACTGATCGAAAAATTCTAGCAGTCGATGGTTTGATATGCCATTTATGATCTGGAGTACAATCTAAATAAGAACCATCCGATAAATGCACTCGATAAATTTCTTTATCTTTAGCTGCTAGAAATGGAACTACCTTTGACCAACGATCTCCATTCCATACTTTTACTTCTTTATTAACAACCTCTGAAATTCGAGGAGCACTATTCTTGGTCTGAATTCTTGTATCATGTGTTACACAACAAAGTTCAAATGATTCTAATGTTTGTTCTCCACAAGGATTTACGCCCGCTGCTTTCTTATCTTTATGGTCTGGTGGGTTTCCCATTCGAGAATATGCTTTTGCGTTTTCTATCCAAAGAATTCCTGGTTCACCATTCACAGCAATCTGATCTGCTATGAAAGAATAGTCTAATCCTTTTTTTGCAAATATACTGTTATTGCTCGCCCATCTATGCGAATATAGTTTTTCTTTGTCTTGTTTGCACTTTATAAACTCTAAATCGGTGGCTTCCCCTAATGCGATCTCAGCGCTGCGCCTAACATTTCCAGCGACGACGCATTTTCCAATGAGATTCATAATATCTAAAATGTCAAGTGATCTTATTGGCTGACCTATTCGAGCCTCTAAAATTTCTTGAATATTCATCAACATGTCCTTTAAAGGTCCTGGACCGCTAGCAATTCCTCCAAAGCCTCTAATTGGCTGACCCGCGGGCCTAATTAAACTAAAATCAAACTTTGGGATTCGCTTACCTAAAAAATACGCTTCTATAATAAGTTTAAGCGATTCCACCCAACCCTCTCTGCTATCTGGTAATTGAAAAGTAAAATGATCTTCTATAGGTTTTTTAATTGTAATTTTACCCGCTCCTTTCGTATCAAAGCCGACCCCCACGCCCAACATTAGCGCATCCATCACAAATTGGAAAGCTTTCGAAT
>JAHLWV010000488.1 GCA_019057735.1 Promethearchaeota archaeon
TCTACGATGTAGTTTTGTAAAGACCACGCATATTTTTCAAGATTTAAGAGTAACACCTTTTGTTGAATTTCTCTTAAATAAGGCACGTCTAAATCCTCAAAAAGATGTTCTAGATGTTCAATCGTATCAAAAATGTTTACGATAGTTTTCCAATCTCTTTCCCAATCCTTATCTTGTAGTTCTAATTGATTCATTATATGAAATAATAAAATTTTAATTGTTAGTATAGGTTCCTTATCATTTCAATAAGAACTTAGATATAAAAATGTTTAGGTATCTCGGATTTAGTAATTTAAATATAAATGTTGATTAAATATATAGTTGAAAATGTTTTTCGACTAGTTCTTTGATATCGATAAATTCAGAAATATTGATTAACCGGTTTAAATCTTGGATATCTAGAAGTTGTTCGTTGAATTGTTCGTTAAAGTCGTTTGAGAAACCTAACATAAGGTCTTCGACAATATCATTTTTTTGATTTGTGATAACCACTAAAGCATACCCATAATCATTTTCGTATCTAACAACAATATCTGATTCCTTTGTTTGGATCACATCGATTTTATCAGTCTTATCGATGAATTCACTAAGTATATGGTTTAAACCTATAAGAATGGTGCCCCATCTTGCTGACTCGATTTTGTAATCTGGTGTATTATCGAAATTATATGAATAGAGCACAATCCCAGATTTATGATAGATATTAACTGAGAAAATTCTGTTTGGTAAAATAAAAAACATCTCTGGTTTCCTAATAAGCATAATATCAACGGCTAAAGATGAGACCCACGAGATTATGATATACATTTCTCTATAAAGAGTTTCTTGAAGCGATATATAAAGCAACAGCAGTATCATAGAAATAGAAAAGATCAGGGTATTTAACAAAAGGGGCGAACTTTCCTCTTTATTCTTTGTTTTGTTGTGAATTATAGCCGCACTATAGAGAAAATAAATCGTAAAAAACAATTCGAACAGAATCCCTACAATCCTGGTGACTAAATTAAATATGAAATTTATGTTAGAAGGATCCATTATTGAAAACATGGGTGGAGGTGAACCGTTTAATGTTAATATTATTGAATCAGGAGTTGCTAAAGCGCCAATCAATAGCCCAAAAAGAAGAGCTAAATAAATAAAAGGAAATCGTTTAATTTTTTTATATTCATTAAAAAAAGAATAAATTATAGAAGTAACAAATAAGCTAATAAAAACAGTTACTAATGATATTTTCCACAGGAAGATATTGATATCATAAGATATAAAAATAACAACTGAAAATATAAAAAATGTAGAGTATACAATTCCCGCTATAATTGTACTTGCGATATTTAAGATTGCGATTAATTGTGTGCCGTATTTATTACGATTTCGAAAAATTTGAATTACTGTATAAGTGCTTAAGATTAAGATGAGAATGTAACCAACTATTAAAGAAATTGAGATCGAGTAATTCATATTTTAAGGTTTAAAAAAATATCTTCTGTTGAACTTATTGAAAGACCAAAATCTGTGAAATTTCGAAGAGGCATAGAATAAAAATATACCTATTTAAATAAAGAAGAAACATTCATTTTTAAGAATTACTCAAGAACATTCAAAGTGCAATCCCGATATATTTATTCTACTTTGCTTTATCTTAGTTAGAATTTTTACCCCTCTGTTAAATAGTGGCTAAAATTTTTAATGACAAGTTTATTAGCATTTTTAAACTTAGAAACATCAATTAAACGGTTTAAGTTTTGTAAGTTTTCTTTATTAATTTTAGAGAAATCTTGCATAAATTTATCTACAGCAGAATCTAGAATTCTATTTCTATGTTTGGCAATTAATAAGGCAGCGTAGCCTAATTGTGTATTAAAATTAAAAACTACAGCGCGATCTTTCATTTTTATATGAGTTATTTGAGCTTCTACATTAGTTAGGTTAGCTAAAATATGACTTATCCCAATAAGGATACTTCCTTTTAATAAGCTCTCATCGACTTCTTCTCTTGTCTGAAAGTTAAAAGAGTAGAGTAAAATCCCTGACTTATGGAAAATAATTAAATCGTAAATCTTATTTGTAAAAACCGCAAATAGGTTAGGTTTTTTAATGATAGTAATGATAAAAAATCCAATATTAATAATGAACGTTATTGAATGAAGTAGCTTGAAATAATTATCTAGTGTAATAAGATATAAACTGTAAAGAAAAATGTGTAAGCTAAAAAGAAAGATAAGAATATAATAAAATTTACCTAATTTCTTGTCAGCAAAGTTATGATATCCTTTTATTTGTATAATCCAAGTAAACACTATGACACAAAAATTGAATAGAATAATTGAAGTTAGTAATCCAATGTTATTAAATAAGTAGAAATATTCAAAATCTTTCTGGATAACAGTAAAAGAATCAGGAACGAAGAGTAAACTAAAAAAAATACCTACTATAAAAATATAAACCAAGGAGCTTAAAAATCTTACTTTACTGTCTTTGCTTAACTCGAAATTATGAAGTGCTGCAAATATTCCTATTGAAAATTTTCTTGCTATAATTGAAATATACCAAATTATCAATGCGAAGGGGATATCGAAGAATTTTTCTGTTGATAAATTAAACGAAATGAAGTAGGTAATTTCGCTTACGAAGTATATGATCATTGTAATAAG
>JAHLWV010000489.1 GCA_019057735.1 Promethearchaeota archaeon
GTAATTGTAAAATTTTCTCGCTATATCTCACAGTTTCAAAAGCGTTAGGTCTTACGCCTATTTGCCCAAATCGGGCGATTTTAAGTTTCTTTACAATTTTACAAACTCCTTCAAATTTTATTATATCTACTTTAAAAGCGTCAGAGTTAATAGGACATGTATGCGTCTCGGTTAGCGTAAATGGAATTCCGTGCTGATATAAAACGCTGCAAACGGATAGCTTTCCGCAGAATGCGTCTCGTCTGAATTTTCGATTCATTTTGTCGACTTCATCAGATGACGCTTGAATAAGGATTGGAACATTTAAATCAGATAATTTTAGAGTGTTGACAATGCCTTTTTCATCTCCAAAATTTGGTAAAACTATGATAATACCTGCTATTTGTTCTCTATTTTCCTTAAAAAGTTTAGCACATTTTTTTGCGTCAGAATAAGATTCTACTACGCCATCTTTTGTATCGCTCTCGTTTAGAATAACATAACCAAATCCCAATTCTTTCAACACACCTATAATTTCTAATCGTCCTTCTTTAGCAAGATGGTCAGGGAAAACATCTCTATTACCGACGATTACTCCAAATATTAAATTTTTATCGCTTGTTTTCATTATTGACATTTCTAAAACTATTTTATTTATTAATTTATGAAATTGAATCTTTTCAATATATTTATCTTTTTTCTGTAGTCAAATTAAAAAAAAGGGTTAACATCATTCTTCTCGAGGAGATTTAAAAAATTAGCTCCGATAATCTACACGGGGAAGTTTTTCGATCTTATAAGGGAGTCTGGCATCATCAGGGATAGGATCGATATAATGTCGACGAAATTGAGGATTCTGCATCCGACAGAATGTGCTTCGGTGATTGTATGCTGGGTGAGAGATCATCGTTTTCCAAATCTTTTTCAAAGGTTTATCACGGATGTTTCCAAAAGAGAGGGGTGTAAAATCACAGGGAGCTATCTCCCCATAGGCTGAAGCATAGAATTGAATATTAGCTGCTAGACAACCTATCCCTGAAAGATTTCCTTCTACAGAGTTCTGCCACGATTGAGCCGAAAGAGGAGGTATAACTTTTTGTTTGAATATTTTAGATGAATAAGTATAAATCTCTTCTCGCAGTTCTTGCGTTAAAAGTTCACTCGTGTCTTTTAACATATTCCCTGTAGGTACAGCATCAAAAAGAATCACATTATGAACTCCAATTTCTTTCGCTAGTTCATGTATCTTTTTATACATCCCTTTTTCAGTAGCTGAGCGGGTTGCGTAGGAAGAAAGACCGACTAATACACCTTTAGATTTTAATTTCTGGATTCCACTAATAGCAGCTTCAAAAAGCCCTGGCATTCCTCTCAGATTATTATGTTCCTCTGGAAAAGGACTATCTATGCTTACAAAGATTGAGTAAAGCCCTGCATCGACTAATTTTTGCACATTTTCATCTGTGAGTAGCAATCCATTAGTGAACATAATGGGCATTGCCTTTCTCTGGTCTACGTAAGAGATTAACTCGAAAAGATCCTCCCGCATTAAAGGCTCTCCTCCTGTGAAAGCAATAATCGTAACACCCAACTTTTGGCTATCGTCGATAAGTTTTTTCGCCTCTTCTGTAGTGAGTTCCTGTGCGTCATCTTTAAAATGTTTTCCAGCACTGCAATGAACACATTTGCACATACATCTATAGGTTACGGCGAAAGTCATTGCAAGAGGAAAAGGACGCCCTAGTAAGTGAGATTTTATTAACCCTTTGAACGCCCGCAGCTGAGGTCGACTTCCAACAGGAGGTGCAAAAGTGTTTGCAACCAATTTTCCTTTCCATCTTCCAAGAGTATTATAATTCCTATAAAAACCCGCTTGTAAATAGAGCATTGTGAATAGGCGTAATTTTTCAAGGATAGGATTTAAAATTCCTGTTCCGATAATTTTACCGTCCTCGAGTTTCTTGAAACTTATTAATTTCGTATTGAAAATTTTCAAAAATATTTGTTCTTTTTCTATTAAAATTCATTACCCCTATTCATTTTATTTAAATTAATTTTTAATTAATTAATTGATTAAAAAATTATCTAGATAGTTTAGTTTATTAGAGTTTGCTTTTTTTCTCAAAGTCAGAATTATATAAAAATGGACATATCAATTTTATTGCTGTCAAATAATCTGTATTATGAGATTAAGGATTATTTTTGATAAATTCTAAAACAACTTCTGCCAGTTCAGGACCTTTATCTTCTTGAACAAAATGGCTTGCGTTTTTAATTGTGGTGTGATTTTGCCCCGTAGCTCCAGGAACGAGTGCCTGCCAGAACTTATCTCCTCCTCGAGTAATTGGATCCTTATCAGAAAACGCTGTTAAAAAGGGTTTTTTCCATTGTTTAAAAAGTTCAATCGCTTTTTTATTAGCTTCGTGCTCCGGATCATCGGTACTTATTGGAACTAAGGATGGCAAGATTCGGGCGCCAGCTTTAAAAGTATCGTCAGGAAAAGGCGCGTCATACCCGTTCAAAACCTCTTTAGATAATTTAGTGGTGGTTGCACCTTGTAAAATAAACTTGATGTCAAATGAAGGTGAATTTCTAGAAAACTCCCGCCATTTAGTAAAAGCCTCAGACATCCTTTGTTCACCGGTTGGTAACCCCCCATTTGATA
>JAHLWV010000090.1 GCA_019057735.1 Promethearchaeota archaeon
TCTCTTCAATTGATTTCATTATTGGAAATCTAGAATTCGAGCAATTAGATCCGATCTTCACGGTCTTATCAAAATTTTCACATACAGGCATTGGCGGAAGGGATGCTACTATTTTAAGCTTTATGGAAGCACAAAATATCACGAAACTGTGTACCCATGATAAGGCATTTACGCAGATTCCTAATATTGAGATAATTGATCCTGTACCTAATAAGATTTGATTTGAGAGTATTCGAAAAAAGGAAAAAAATTTCTGATAAATACTTCTTAATAATAAGCAATACAAAAAAAAATAAAAAAATAAAGTTGTAAATTTGGTTAGTTATAAACCAAGTTTTTCTATAGTGGATTTTAATCGAGTTCTGTGAAATTTCAAGCCGATATCTTCTGGAGTGAAACCCATCGCCAAAGCGTAAAGCTCTGTGATATACATCGCTGGAATATTGTATTCCGTCTCGTATTTCTTACCTAAATCCCTTTGCTTTTCATCGAATTGTTGATAACACGCAGGACAATTTACAGCAATCACATCTGCTCCCGATTTTTTGATAGCATCCATTTTAATCTTTAAGTTAGCAAATCCGTGTTCCGGGTAAGCGTTAGTTACGGCATTCCCGCAACATAAAATTTCCTCTCCGTAATCAACGACGGTTGCTCCACTTGCTTCTACGAGCTTCTTAAGCGTTGTTGGCCTCATGGGATCGTCTGATTCCATCCACTCACCAGGGCGCATATAATGGCATCCTGGATGGACAGCAACTTTCAGACCATCAAGTGGCTTAGTAATTGCTTCTTTGACCTTGTCTAAATTATCGCTTAGCACATCAACAAAGTGCTTAATATCAATGGATCCTTTGTATTCCTTCCCGATTTTAGCGAGTTCCTTATTAACCTTGTCCATTTTCCACGAATCGTGTTTTAATTGATGCTGAACGCCTCGAAGTGTGTTGGTACAACCATTACACAAAGAAATTATGTCTTTTCCTTCAGCTTCTGCTAGACATAAATTCCTCGCGCCAATTGCTAACCAAGCGTCGTTATCAAACGATTTCATACCCGTAGGATCAGGGCAACAAGAAAAGGGCGCTTGTGATGTTTCAATACCCACTTTATCAAAAACTTTTCTGCATGCGGCTTCTATAGCTGGTATACGGTTTCCGAGTACACAACCTTCAAACATTTTAAATTCTGTCATCTTTTTTCATACCTCTTATTTGAATTTTTTATCTACTCCAATGTTTTTTAATAAAGTCTGGAATTCACTAACATCTGGCTCCGCAACAGCGGGTAGACCAAATTGTTCTCGTCTACGTACTATAGCAGGCTGAGACGGAATAGCCTTCGCATTGTCAAAAATTGCTTTTGCTTGCGAATAAATAAAATCAGGCGCATCTCCATTTGCTACACTTTGATTTTTTAAAAGCGTAAAAATCTCAGTTAATTCTATGTTCTGGGGACAAACTTCGTCGCAAGTATCGCATACTGTGCATCCCCAAATAGTCAAGGCGTCAGCTGAAAATATTGCGTCCTTATACCCTAACAAAGCATTAAGAATATTACTTCTTGGATTGTATCCTGTAGTCCCATAGAAGTCTGTCGTTACAGCACTAACTGGACAATTATCTGCACAACGACTACATTGATAACAATACTTAATTAAATCAGACCCGATATGATAATCCATAACTTGTTTTCTAAATTCAAAATCTATTGTCATTTTTTTCACTTTTTTCCATTTTTTCGTTCGTTTTTATTTAAAACATTTATTGGCTTTAACCCCGGGCAAGGGGCAGTTATATCCAATCTATTATTTTTATTGGATATTCATCCTAAGCCAACGTTCAACCTGCGAGAGTAAATCTCTTCACCGTTTTCTTTAACAACGGTTATGTGGGCTGCACACGATAGTCAACAATCGAAGCATCTCACGATCATTTCTAAGAGGTTTACTACACCTTCCGGTATTTCTTCGCTCATTTTTTTTATCACGGTTTCCTCTTTTTATTTTTAATCAATCCAAGGGTCTGGTAATTTGATTCCTTCTAATGCTTTATCTTCGAAGACCTGCTTCGCTACATGCATTAATGTTTTCTCAATCCCAGCAATGTTGTGATTTGTTGCTACTAAAAGATTTAACTTCTTACAAATTCCATCAGCATCAGACCATATATTATACAATAATATACCTCTGGGGGCTTCCACAACGCCAACACCGCTACCTTCTCTTGGTTGGACATCCAAAGTTTTACAATCAGGATTCACTATGTCAGGGTCTTCAAGATATTTTGCGATTAATTCAATTGCTTCCACAGCTTCAATAATTCGCGCCCAATGATAAGCAAATGTATGATGCGACACATCACCGACTTTGGCTTTCATTGCCTTTAAAGCCTCGTCAGCCATTGGTGTTGCCATTTTATCAGCGCAATTCGTCATTGCCAGAGTATTAGCTCGATAAATTCCATCTGGATATCCTGCTGGTTTATAATACGTATGAGTAGCGTAAGAATGTTCAGGAATGTGTTCACCTATAACATCCAGATATTTATGAACATCATAGTCGATTTTTTTACCATCTGGAGTTACTATTCTAAGATCGCCTTCGTAAATATCGTGTACTCCGTTCTTAGTCATACCAAGATAGTAAGTTGGTACAACACCTACATTAGCCACGACATCCCAATAATCAGTTATAATTTTTAGGGCAATATCAACTGTCTTCTTCATGAAATCAACTTGTTCAGGTATCATTTTTAAAAATTTATCCCTCGCAACTTCATCCATTGGTTTTTTCATCCCGCCTACAATTGCAGAAACGGGGTGAACTGACTTACCACCGATTTCAGCGCAAAGTTTTTGACCAAAATCCATCATTTTCAACGCCATTGCTCCAACATCGGGCATCTTATTTATCACGTGAACAACATTCCTCAAAGCTGGATCGGCAAAAGGTCCTAAGAGAAAATCAGGTGCTGCTAACGCGTAAAAATGAAGCATATGTGAAGAATATTGCTTCGCATTCATTAACAACTGTCTTAGTTTTAAAGCAGGAGTTGGAATTTCTACCCCCCAAGCATCTTCTATCGCTTTTGTTGGTGCTAAATGATGGGGAATAGGGCATATTCCACAAATGCGTGGTGTAATCCTTGGTACATGCTCGCAATATCTACCTTCGCAAAACTTCTCAAAAAATCTCGTTGAAGTAATGTTAAACTGGGCGTCTTTTACCTTGCCGTCATCTCCTATGACAATTCTTAATCCACCATGTCCCTCTAATCGAGTGACTGGTTCTACTATTATTTCTTTTACCATCTTTTTTACACCTACCTATAATTTTTGTTTGTAGCTAATGTGAACTTTTCCATGAAGCCGAGCTTATCCTTCACTTGCGCAAGCAATTCTTCTTTAGATAAAGCCACATTGAAGCCCTTCGTTACTACATCAGCAAAGCGTTCAGCTTGATCTACATTCCAAGCGGTTTGACCAAAACAGCCCGAACATGGTGTGTTAACTTTCATACACAATCCGCCACATCCAGCTCTTGTTATCGGCCCTGCGCATAGGTACCCTTGTTCTATTAAACAATCGGTTGAGTTTGGAAGTCCTTCGTAATCCCGTTTAACTTTTGTCATTTGAGATTTGCTTCCGATTTCAAGGTCGCATTGGTCACACACAGTTGAAATCTTTATGAACTCTCTATTGTTCTTCATATATTTCATGAGGTTAGAGTATATATCGCCTGTGTCAGCAGGTACGTTAGCTAAAGCGGTTTGAGCTTCACCCGTTTTTCTCACTTGTTTTAAGATGTCTGCTGCTAAATCAAATCCAGACATGAGAGAAACATTTAAGAACAACGTTAAGAACTCGAGTAAATTCTTCTTGTCACCTGAACTAAGTTGATGCATATTTTGAGTCATTGTTTTCAATTTTTCTGCTCTTGCTGAGACTGTTTTTGCTGGGCCGAGACAGCCAACGCATGGGTTACCATTATCAGGACATTTTAAGGTACAACCGATACTAGTAATAGGTCCAAAACATAATTCGTATTTTTCTAGTAAACAATTTTCGTTATTTAGCGAACAATCGTTACAGAAAGACAAATCTGCCATTGGCTGTGGCTTTTGACCAAGTAAATATTGAATTGCGCTTATAATAGCTTCAGGTTTCGGAGGACATCCTGCCATAAATATATCAACGCTTATGACTTCGTCCAAAGGAACGATTTTTCCTCTAAATCCCGGCATGTGTTCTTTTGGTTCGTGCGGAGATTCGTTAGTTATCGATTCCGTTTCTGTGAACTTTCGTTTGATACTTTCTTCAATATCCCACTCATTAGCTAATCCGTGAACATTGCCGTAGCAAGCACAACTACCAAACCCAACTATGAGTTGGCATTTAGCCCTCATGAGTTTGGCGTTTTCTACATCCGCATTTGTTCTCATACTTCCTTCTACGAAGCCTACTAAAACATCACCGTCTGGTCGCGCTTTTAGTGAATCGAGTTTGAAATCTACAACTGCTGGCCAATAAACTATGTCGAGGGCTGGGAGAACTGGCAACAATCCTAAGTGTGCGTTTAATAAGGATTGATGACAGCCCCAACAATCACTACTCTGCATAAATGCTACTTTTACTGCCATTTTATTCATCTATTTTTGTTTTTTTTATTTGATTTTTAATATTTGTTAATTTGTATATAAATTGATTTGTATTAGTTTAATTTAATTTAATTTAAATTTTATCGTATTTTTTTATTGAAAGTTCGAAATCTGCAACTTTTGTATGATAAAAAGTTTAAAATTGATAATATGAAGATCATATTTGTTCATTGAGAAGGATAATGTGATACTTTAGATACAAATCTCTTGAGAAATTTTAGCAAATTGTGCAAAATTCAGATATACTAAATCAAATTATATGATTAATGAGAAACTATTTGTTTATGAAATTAGTTTGTAATAATTTAATCATAATTTTATAAAAAGCTTCTGCTTTTGCATTGCTTGTTTTGGCTAAGGTTTTTTGAATAATTATTCTTTAAAACTCTGGATTGTAATAAGAGAGGTATTTTTTTGATCCACTTCAGACAACCCTTTTAATATACAGATGAAAAACTTTAATATAATCCTTAACCATATCTATTAATAATTTAAATTAAAAGTGTTATGTAAATATGGTATTTAATCCGTTTGGTAGTAATTTGATTTTTGTTTGGGATTTAATTGCAGCCGTTATATCGATTGTAATATTGTTAGCTATAGTTCAGATTAATGGGTATCTGCAGAAAAAGGGAAAAGTTTCACAAATCATTACAAGAAAATTAGTGCATATACTTTCGGGTCCCGTATTTGTAGTTACATGGATGCTCTTTTCAGGTGAGATTGTTAGTCATTACATAGCTCTAATAGTACCGTTGTTATTCGTATTGCAATTCTTAGCTATCGGTACGGGTGCTATGAAGAACGAAAGCTTTGTGGCATCAATGTCCAGATCGGGAGACCCTCGAGAACTTCTTCAAGGAACGCTCTACTATTCAATTGTAATGGTGTTAATGACTTTCTTCTGGTTTTATGTGCCATCGACTGGAATAGGGAACGCAAATCCTACAGCTCTACTTATTATTGGATGTGTTTCTGGTGGAGATGGGTTAGCAGATATAATTGGGCGTAAATTTGGTGGAGAAAAAAAGTTTGGAATTAAAGGAAGCGAAAAGACAATTATAGGAAGTATAGGCATGCTGGTTGGATCGATATTAGTTAGCTCTATTCTCGTGTTGATTTTTTCTTTAGAAGTTCCAAATTTTGATATACTTACGCTGATTTTACCAATAATTTTTGTTAGTATAGTTGCTACGATAGTAGAAGCGTTATCACCTAAGGGTACAGATAATTTCACAGTTTTCCTGGCGGTTATAATCGTAATCTTGATACTTGAATTCGCATTTCCAGCTTTTTGGCCTTATCCTTTCAGTTTCTAATATACAATCTAGGAATACAAATGACGGCAGAAGACTTAATTGTTTTAAAGCTTGGCGGTTCATTGCTTACGGACAAATCAACACCGTACAAACTTAGAGAAAATGTTATAAAGGCGGTTGCCGCGGAAATAAAAGAATGTGTTGATCTAGGACTAATAAAAAATCTTGTAATTGTACACGGAGTAGGTTCTTTCGGCCATCCCCCGGTGATAAAATTCAACCTTCATAAGGGCTTTAGAAATAAAGATCAATTAATTTCGATGTCAAAAACGCAGCAAATCGTAAATAAGCTTCGAAAAGCGATTGCGATCACATTTATTGAGGAAGGGGTTCCTATTAACTTGATGCACGCCTCTTCGATGATTGTAGGTGATAAGATGGTGATAGTTGATCACGCATTTACTTCATTAGAAGGTTTTTTATCTTTAGGTATGGTTCCACTGATAGGAGGAGATATGATGTACGATAATAACATGGGGTTTAGCGTTTGTAGCGGAGATCAATTAGCAGTAGTTCTTTCGCGGGCATTGCATGCTAAACAACTATTATTCGCAACAGATGTGCTTGGTGTGTTCGATAAAGATCCAAAATCAGAAGAGCACTCACAATTGCTTAGAGAAATAAATATTAATGACATTAAGCAATTATTAAGCGAAACGAGCGAAACTACTAAAATTGATGCCTCCGGTAAAATGCAGGGTAAATTGCGCTCACTGATTTCGATTAAGGATCTAATACAAGAAGGTCTTGAAGTAGCTATTTTCTCAATGAACAAGAAGGGCGTTCTCAAGAACTTTCTAAAAGGACAAGAAAGTGAACTGACAAAAATAATTTATAACTAACAGAGCAATCTAGCAAGATTCAAGAAAACCTCTAAAATTCTTAATTATCTAAATTTTCTTTTTTTTTCATTTTTTTAAACAAGTGCCGAAATCCCATAATAGGGTGAGTGTAAATCATCCGAGGTCCGGCATAACGCATTACCGTTCTTATCCTTTCTCTCATCTCTGGTATATAACAATGAACTGTACATGTATCGCATGTAGGTTTTTCTTCTCCGAAACGGCAACTTTTCAATCGTTCCTCGGCGTATTGAAAAAGATCTGAACATTCTCGACATATATCATCCTTACAGTCATGAAAATGTTTACAATACATCCGAATCATAGTTTTGATTGTTTCGTGTTCTTGTTTTAAACGACTTTTAGAGGTAGACATAATAAAATCACATAAGATAATCAGATTTAATATTTAAAATAATCTAAATTAAAAAAAATAATATTTTTGTCTAATAATTTCATATTTTAAATTGATAGAGACTATTCTTAAATATTATAAAATACAATATCAATGAAGTAATATAACAATAAAATTAAAATATTCAATTAGCATCAGGTGAGAAAACAGATTTCACAAGACTCTTTAGGTGTTCCAGAAGGAAAAAGGCAAAAAAACCTGATAATTGAAAAAAAACACATCTTTTTAGCGCTTACTTTATCTTTTTTGGTCAATTTTGACAGCAACGCAGCAATTCCGATAATTGCAACCTATTCGCTAGATTTAGGAGCTTCGTTACTATTCATGGGATTTATTGTAGGAATTTACTCCATGGTCCATATTCCCTCAAATTTAATCTTTGGAAGGTTAGTTGACAAATTCGGCAGAAAAAGATTAATAGCTTTCGGAATATTTTTAGATAGTGTATCGATGCTTCTTTATGCGTTAGCTCAAGACCCTTTTTTCCTTTTATTTGGAAGGATAATTCACGGAATAGGCGGTGGTTTTGGAGGGCCTGCGACAATGTCTTATATATCAGACGCTACTTCCCAGAAACATAGCGGAAGGGGAATGGCACTATACGGAATGTCGATCGGATTTTCAAATTTGGTAGGATTCATGCTAGGTGGCCTAGTTGCTCAAATAATTGGAACAAGCAATTTGTTTTTCATAATGGCAATTATATTATTCGTCATGTCATTTACATCGCTACTTCTTCCTTCGATTTATCAACCATCTAAAGAGAAATTAAACCTCCGCATGGAAATTAGAAAATTTAGAAAAGTAGTCTTTAGAAAATCTATGATAAGTCCTTACTTTTCGATGTTAGCAATGATGTTTAATATGGGAATTGTTACAGCAACATATACGGTATTGTTGGAATCTGCAGCTTATACTCCTGGTCAAACTGGAATGATACTTAGCATAATGGTTATCTTTTCGATACTAATTCATTACCCAGCAGGTATAATGAGCGATAAAATAGGTTATACCAAAGTAATGTTATTTGGATTATTGTTGATAGCATCTGCATTTGGAGTTTTCATCATTTCCCCAGAAGCTCCAATACCTATGCATATACCTATGATTGGTATGGCCTTCCTTGGTCTAGGACATGGATTGATATTTCCTTCTTCAGCAGGTGCTGTTAAAGAGAAAACCAAGGGTTCTGAGAGCGGTGTAGCAACAGGAACATTCTATGCTCTGATTGTTGCCGGAGTAGCCATTGGAGCGCCAATTTCGACCCATGTTTACGATATTTTTAACGGTCAGGTTACTCTGGCATTAGGAATAATTGTTCCCTTAATCATCGGTATCGTTCTCGTAGTGCTTTTAAAATATCTTAAAAAGGATTAATTTTATTTTATTTTATTATTATTATTATTTTTAAAAACTCAAGTAATTC
>JAHLWV010000490.1 GCA_019057735.1 Promethearchaeota archaeon
TAATATTTTGTAATACGAATGAAAGTAGTTGATGTTTTTCTTCATTAGGAGCTACGACGCATATATCAATGTCGTTTTTTGTCGTATTGCGGAACCAAGTTATAAATTAACTCTTTCTTTGCTTGTTTTTTTTTTTTATTGTTATTTTCTGAGAAGATTTTATCAGATAATCGTAAAAAATCAGTCCAATCACTCATTACCAGGCAAAATGCTTTAGTATCGCATTAGTGGGGCACGCGTCTTGGCATGCTAAGCATTCAATGCAATCAAGTATATCTTCGGCAACAACTTTACCGTTTACAAGGCTATAGACCTCCGCAGGACAAACACTGACACAATTCGATGCTCCTACGCAGCGATCTAAATCAACTTCTACCCAGTTATCGCCATCTTCCCATCTTTTTACATTTACCATATAGTTTCCTCTTTTATTGATAAATTATATGAAATAATGTTTAATATTTTAATTAAATCTAAAAAAGTTATAATTCTTGAAATTCGAGAAAATAATATTCAACGGGAAATATTAGATACCGTAAGCCAACCACTGGTACCAATGGAGAATTATGTTCGGTCAAGAGAATGAGGTCTCTTTATCTGTTAAAAAAAAATAATAAAAAAGAAGTTTAAATTTTAAAAAAAAATTGACTAAGCACTTTGAGCATTTGCATTGATACTACCAGTTGATGTGTCCAGTGAAAATGTATATCTGTACATAGCATCTCCGTAGTTTAAAGTAGAATAAATATTGCTTTCTGGACCTGTGATTGCCATAGTTGCGTGAGGCGTGTAATTAATCGATCCTACACTAGTTGAACTAACAAATCTAATATCAGTGTCTCCTAAATCGTCTATATAAAGCACATCAATGCTTCCTGTGGAAGTTTTCCAAACACCGGTTACATTTGCGCCCATAGATATATACTGATAAAGCTCCACATCAATACTACCTGTTGACGTTTCAAGATTTACAATAATGTCTTTGGTGTATACCATATTGTAACTCTTAAAAGTCACACTGCCCGTGGAAACTGTGCCTATTAAGTTATCCCCCATTAAACAGTTTGTAAAGTTTAACGATAACGAGCCCGTTGATGTTAAAGCTCGAAAACCGCGAGTAAAATTGGTATTAGCGGTAAAAATTTCTACGCTACCCGTGCTACTCTCAAGTCTAACTTTTCCTTGGAATTCGTTGTTTCCTAATGTGGTTAATTTGATTGAGCCCGTGCTTGAAGTTAATGAGGTTCCATTTAGGATGACATCATCGGAAACTAGCATTTCAATAGACCCTACACCAGTTAAGGCGGTGAGTTCGTATACTACATCTGATCTTAGAGTAACAGCGACAGTAATGTTATATGATTTAAACCAATGCGATGGATTGTACCAGGCATCTGGTAAAGCTTTGAGATTAAAGGTACCGGTAGTATTTTCCCACCATTCTGTACTTGGATGAAAGAAATCCGTATAAATCTTTCCTTCCATATACAAACCTGCAACTTCTATGTCTACATCGATTTTAGCGTACGATGTAGTTGGAGTAGTATTATATGTAAAGAGAATTTTTCCAATGTCAATATTGAAAGTAAGTTCTTCTATCGGATCGGGAGAATTTGGCTCGTACGTAAAATTAAACGAGTTTTCGATACTCCCTGAAGCTACGAAACCATAGATAAAGAATCCTAAACTACCACCAACAATTAGAGCAACTGAAATAATGAGTGCAATTTTATAGTTTCTCATTTTTTTCACAATTATTTTATTTTTTTTTAATTGCTTTACAATGAAAATTTTTGGATTATATTTAAATGAAATTTAGACTGATTTTTATAAGTATCTCTGATGTTAAAAACTTTAATGTAAAACTGACACCCTAAATAGCATATTATGATAATTATTCATAAAAGGTTAAAAAAAAATGAACTTAGAGATTTTTCACTAAAGAAAGAGCAAAATCCTTTGCGTTTTCGAGATCAATTTCATTAGGGCGACCTTTCATTTTCTCCATATCCTTTATCGCTTTATTTTTTTGATCTTCTGGCAATTTATCTAACATCCCTAACTGAGTATCTAAAGGAATTCCTAAATTCTCTCCAACACAATCGAATTTACCAACGATTTCACAATTATGTTCTTTAGCGATATTATTGATCCGTTTAAATGGTTCTTGATATAGCTTTAAACTCATATGAGTACAAAAATAAACCAGTTTCGCAGGAAGATCAGGGGCAGCCCTTTTTACCAGAGTTAATATTGATTTATCAATTCGACTGGCATAAACTCCTGAGCCTAAAAACACAATATTGTATGAGTTCAATGTTTTAGGTTCAACATCTTTAATAGGAATCATATCCACATCGTAGTCTGTTAGCCCATCTTTCATGCTATTAGCTACTTTTTCGGTATTTCCCGTATTTGAAAAAAAAGTAATTAAAATCTTCAATTTATGGCCCTATCTCTTTTTATTAGCTTAAGAAGTAGAAATTATTATGATTTTAAGAATTTTGTAAAAAAAAAGCAATCTATAAACTTCTCATCAAATTATAGACAATTAACTTTCTACTTCTAATTTGAAGAAGTCTATAGCATTCTCAACAGTTTTTCTACTTACTTCTTGTTGAGAAATATCGTGAGAATGAG
>JAHLWV010000008.1 GCA_019057735.1 Promethearchaeota archaeon
ATGTACTTAGGGGTTTTTACAGATTTTTTAGTGGTCCTAGCAACAGAAACTAATTTGGATAATACTTACGGTTTAGTTGGAATCTTAAGTTACATTTGGTTTGCTCCAGTAATGATACTTGCTCTATATATCGGTGCTGAACTCTTATTGCCCAAGAGAAAGTGGTATCTTATGGCTATAGTCATTATTATTTGCCTAGTATTTGTAGTTCTTTTCTTAATGGATCCTATGGGCACTTTTAATTTTGTCCCTCCATTAGTTCCAGGAGAATCATTAATTGATTATAATGTCAATATATTCACGCCAGCGGGAATTATAATGGCAGTCTTGTTACTCATGGTTTTAATTATTCTTGGGTTTGGTTTTTTAGTAAAGAGCATTCAGTCTACAGGCGTGTTAAGGAAAAAATTCTTGTTCTTATCGATGGGAGCTATATGTTTTTGCATTTTTGGATTACTTGAGGGGTTAACTGCTCCAGGAGTGATGGTAATTTTTGTTAGAATTGGTTATCTAATTAGTTTTTGGCTGATGTATTACGGTCTAAAAGACTAGAATTATTTTACAAATCTTTTTTTTCTTTTTTATTCTTTCAAAAGGCAAATTAAAAATTCCTTTCTTTATTTTTTCAAATAAGAATCAAATTTGGGAGCTAGGTACTTTTATTGTATAAATTTAAATCTGAAGTCAATAAAATTGACGATGTCTATCGAATTAAAATTGATGTTCCATTTGCAGTAAAGTTCGTTTGCCTTTACCTTTTTAAATTAAATGATCAATTTATTCTAATAGATGCAGGTTTAAATATGGGAAATTGGAGTAAACTCCTTTTTAAAGCGTTAAATGATATAAATATAGGTATTGAGGATATTAATTATTGTTTTATTACTCATCTTCATTTGGATCACATAGGATTGGTAAAAACGCTTAAAAGAAAAAATCCAAACATGAAAATAGTTATGAACGATATAACTCATAAGATTTTGAGATGGGAAACACACGATTCGAGTATGGAAGAACTAGAAACTGAAGCGAAAAAAGCTGCTAATCTGATGATAAAATATGGAATTAGCGAAGAACAAGGGAAAAAAGTGGTCCAATTTTTCACTTTTTGGCCAAGGCTTCTGCGCTACCAGAAACCAGATGTAATTGTGCGCGATAATGATACGTTTTTGAACGATTTAGAAGTAATCTGGACTCCAGGTCATAGCTTTGGCCATACAGTCATTTTTAATGCTAAAAAGAAATATCTCTTTGCTGGAGATCACATCCTTTCGAGAATTACTCCACATATCGGAAATTTTTTAATCCCCAATACTCTTAAGGATGAATATGAGAAGTACGATTTTAATAACATTTTAGACCATTATCTAAACTCGCTAGATCGAATTGATAAGTTAAATGCAAAGATAATTTTCCCTGCTCATCAAGACATAATATATAATCCACATGAACGAATTTTAGAAATAAAGAAACATCACGAGAATAGATTATCTGAAATATCAAATTTAATCAAAGAAAAACCTATGACCCCCTTTGAAATTTCTCAAACTCATTTTGGAACTGAATTGGACGAAATTAACTCTTTCATGGCCTTAAGTGAAATTCTAGGACACTTACTTTTTCTGGAAAATCAAGGAAAAGTACAGAAATATGAAAAGAACGGACATATTTTTTATACGAGCTAAGAAATTAAGCGCTTAGTTAAAAAATCGAATAATTGTAAGTTTTTTAAATTAATATTTTCTCATTTTTAGAGACAGTCTTAATTGGTTTTAACACAACACAAACTCTTTCGACGCCTTTGACATCGCTTCTACCTCTAAAACTTTCGATAACTGCATCCAGTTCATTTATTTCTGGAACATTAATTTTAACGAGAATGCCACATTCTCCCGCTAAGAAATAAACTTCTTCACACTGAGGAAGAACTTGAGTCTCTCGTAATAATTCTTTTAGTTCGGAATGGCTTCTTGGTATTAATGTGATAAATGCGATTATACAACGCTCGTCCTCTCTACATATTTTTATTGTAAACTTTTCTATTACTCCCACTTCTTGTAATTTAATTACTCGCTTTCTTACAGTTGACTCGGACAATCCTACTTCGTCAGCTATCTCTCTGTACGGACGTCGTGAATCAGCTATAAGCATTTCTAATATACACTTATCTTTTTCATCCAAATTTTTCATTTGCACTTCACCTTTTTTTATGGATAAAATTTTTAAATAATTTTATCACTATTTTGTTTTACTCCTTATTTATTGTTAAAAGTTCTTTAATAAAGGCTCAAATAATCTTTCGTAATGCACGGCCATGCAATGTATACCTGCAGCCTTAGTAGTTTTCTTAATTTCTTTAATAAATGGTTCAAAAAAGTCAATATTAATCTTATCGATAACTTCATTCCGCTTTTTTTTATCTTCTTTGTACTCTTTCTTTGCAGTCTTTAAAGCTTTTAAGAGATCCTTTGGAACTGAGACCCCAGGGATATATTCGTTAAAATACCAAGCAATCCCGTAGTTTTTTATAGGAAATAATCCTAGCAATACAGGAATATTGAATCTTTCTAATTCTTTAAGGAATTCTTTGGCATCATCTATGTCAAAAGATGTTTGAGTTTGAATGAAATCGGCACCAACTTCTACTTTTCTTCCTACTTTTAAGATTTCGGGTTCTCTTGGGTTTGAATTTGGATTAGCGGCGCATCCCACATTCATTTCAATTTTTCCGCCTTCAATTTCTTTTCCCTCTAAATCAGTGCCATCATCTACCATCTTAGAAACGAGATCAATTAACTGCGTAGAGTCTAAATCAAATACAGCTCTTGCATTTTGATGATCTCCAAGAGCAGAATGATCTCCGGTTAGAGCAAGCATATTTTTTAGGCCAAGTATCGCTCCACCTAATATATCTCCAAATAAGGCAATTCGATTTCTATCTCGTACAGTCATCTGCCAAATAGCTTCTAAACCAACTTTTTCTTGAACTAAGTAGCAAGGGACCATGGAACATGTATAAGCATCTCCTTGTGGTCCATCAGTGACATTAGCAGCAACTATTTTTCCTGTTTTCTTCATTTCTTCCGCAGAATGCAGAATGGAGGACAAATCAACCATTTTCTTTGGTTCTAATTCACCAGTGAATAAAAATTTACCTTCTCTCATTGTTTTTACTAAATTACTGAACGCTGGTCTTTTTGTCATTCTTTATTTCTCCTCCTTTATTGGTTCTTCTTCGTTGGTATAAGATTTATTAATATCTATAAATCTAGGACTACTCCAAAGCTTGTAATTTCTTGGCGGACGGTATTTATTAAAGAGATCTAATCTATTAAATTTTTTAAGGCGTTGGTATATTTTTATCCAAGCACACTCGTATATGTATCCACCAACTTCGCATTTACCATCAACAGTCCCGCCACATGGCCCGTTACTCAAGTTTTTAGCGCATCCGGCCATAGGACAGACTCCACCAGTAACCCCAAGTAAGCAATCCCCGCAAGTTTCACAGTATTCAGCAAAAGTATTTTCAGCATTATTTTCAGCCCCTCCAAACATGCTATCCTGAGCGGGATATGTAAGAATATTTTCAAATATTCGATTCATCATAACGACACCTAATCCACAGGACAACGATACGATCGCATCATATTGCTCGATAAAAGGTCGAACGGTAGTGGCTGCGATTCTATCGTCACATTGCCGAAGTACTGTTATAGCTTTCCATTTTAGTTCCTTTCCTTCACTCCGAGCCTTTAATTCTAGCATTTGTGCTAGGACTTTAGCCTCGTTGATCGAGCGTGGAGGTTGACAGCAACCGTCGCACCCGGCAACTAAAATTTTTGAATATTGTTTTATCATATCGTAAATTTCTCTAATATTTTTTTGTTGCGTAATTATCATATCTCATAACTCCTTTATTTTTATCATAATTTATTATTTTGCAATCATAACTGATTTTTTTTTTACGTCCGATTCAAGGGGACCTAATTTTTTTATTTTCTGAACAAACTCTGTCATCGTATCTGAGAAGATTTTTCCTTCGCTTGCAGAAATCCACTTACGCATAAACCTATCTGGATTTATTCCTATTGACTCAAGTTCAGATTCAATTTCGAGAGTCCTTCTTAAGGCGTCATGGTTTCCGGCAATGTAGTGACAATCTCCAATGTGACACCCCCCTACGAACACTCCATCCGCCCCTTCCAAAAATGCTTGTAAGATAAAGCTTTTGGAGATTCCACCGGAACACATTACTCTAATAGTCCTAACATTTGGAGGATATTGATACCTACTTACTCCCGCCAAGTCTGCTCCAGCATAACTACACCAGTTGCAGAGAAAAGCAATAATTCTTGGGCGACCATTATCGAACTCTACGCGAGCTGCTTCAGCTATCATTGGTTCGATTTGGGAGTTTCCAAAATGACTCATCGTAATTGCCCCCGCAGGACATTCTGCAGCACAGTCTCCGCACCCCTTACATAGTAGGGGATTAACTTCGGAGATCATCAAACCTTGCTCGTACTTAACACCAACAGCCCCATAACTACATACATCAGCACACTTATTACAACCAATGCATAATGCGGGATCGACCTTTGAAATTACGCCTTCTGTAACTAAAATATCTTTCGATAGTATAGTAGTAGCTCTTGATGCTGCCGATAACGCTTGTGCAATACTTTCACTAATCGTAGCGCTTCCTCGGGCGGTTCCGCATAAAAAAATTCCTTCAGTTGCGAAATCTGAAGGTCTTAATTTTACATGTGCCTCTAAAAAGAATTTCTCATTGTTAGTGGGTACCTTCAACATCTTTGCTAAGGTTTCGTTTCCTTCACCACCAGAGACAATGCCAGCGCTTAATGCCACTAAATCTGCATTGATAGTAATTTTATCCCCTCTAGATGCAACAACATTTATGCTCAATTGTGTGTCTTTTTGAACGATTTCAGGGAGAAATTCGTTATTAAATCGAAGAAAAACAATTCCTTTTTCTCTCGCTATATTGTAATATTTCTCTTTAAATCCATAAGTTCTTATATCTCTGAATAAAACGATGATATTTAGTTTTGGATTAATCTCTTTTGCTTTTAAAGCGTTTTTTATTGCTTCTGAACAACACATTCTACTACAATAGGGATTTTCTTCATTTCTAGATCCAACACATTGTATCATTACTATAGTTTCTAAATCTTTGATTTTTTCTGAATCTGTAAAAAGCACTTTTTCAAGTTCAGATTGGAGTATTACATTATCTGTTTTTCCATAAAGAAATTCCCCATCCTTTGGTTCGTACTCGTGAGCACCAGTAGCAACAATGATAATACCGTGCTGAAATTCCTTAATTTGTTTATTATTCCCAAATTCTATGTTAGTTGTGAAATTACAAACATATCCTCCAATTGCATTGATTTTAGCACTAGGAAAAACATTGATAAGTTTATGATCATTAACCTTTTTAATTAAATCTGCAACTAATTCTTGAACATCATAATTTTCAATAGTTTGATAAATATTATTCGAAAATCCACCTAATCTATCACTTTTCTCAACAAGAAATACTTCAAATCCTTGGTTTGCTAAATTTAGGGCTGCTGTCATTCCAGCAACACCCCCACCAATTATCATTCCTTTATGAATTACTGGTACTTGTTGTTCTTGTAATGGTACTAAATTACGAGCTTTTGCGATTGCCATCCTTACTAAGTCTTTAGATTTTTCTGTGGCTTCTTTTGGCTCATGCATGTGTACCCACGAACATTGATCTCGAATATTAGCCAAATCAAATAGATATTTGTTCAAGCCCGCTTCCCTAATAGTTGCCTGAAATAACGGTTCGTGTGTCCTAGGCGTACATGAAGCAACAATCACTCGATTTAAATTAAATTCCTTAATTTTTTCTTTTATAGTTGTTTGAGTGTCAGCTGAGCATGTATATAAATTTCTTTCAGCATATATAACATTCGGTAATTTACTCGCATAGTCAACAACATCAGCAACGTCAACTACACCTGCAATATTAATTCCACAATGGCATACAAAAACTCCAATTCGAGGAGGTTCTCCAACATTATCAATTTCTTTCGGAAGCTTTTTTTCAGCGACTAATGTATTTCTAACCTCAGACAATAGAACACTGACAGCTCCAGCAGCAGCACTCGCCTCAACCACAGTTTCTGGAATATCTTTTGGTTCTGAAAACATCCCACAAACGTAAATTCCTTCTCGAGAGGTTTCTACTGGAGAGAATGGTTTTGTCTTACAGAATAATTCTTCATTCAATTCAATGTTTAGCGTTTTCGCTAATACTTCTGTACTACGATTTGGCATCGCCCCTACTGCTAAGACTACTAAGTTAAAAACTTCCTCAATTATTTTTCCATCTTCAGACTCAAAATTAAGGATTAAATCGTTTGATTCTGGAATCTCTTTCACTGTTGAAATTCTACTTCGAATATATTTTACACCATATTCTTCTTGAGCCCGTTCTATGTATTTATCAAAATCTTTTCCACAAGCTCTTATATCCATTGAAAATATGGTTGGTTGAACTATTGGCATATGTTCTTTGGCGATTACTGCTTCCTTAGCAGAGTACATGCAGCAAACTGAAGAACAATATTCACCGCCGTGTGTTTTATCTCTAGAGCCTACGCATTGTAAGAAAGCGATCTTTTTTGGAATTATCCCGTCTGAAGGCCTTAGAATGAGTCCAGAGTGAGGACCACTAGCGCTTAATATACGTTCAAATTGAATGCTAGTAACTACATTAGGATATTTCCCGTATCCATAATGTTGCGTTGGAGCAGGATCATATTCGTCAAATCCAGGAGCCAAAACTATAGCACCTACATTAAGCGTGGTTGTTTTATCTTCTAGAGTGTAATCTATAGCTTTAGCTTTACACACACCTTCGCAAAAACCACACCCTATACATAAATCTTGATCAATTGAAAAAACTAAAGGGACTGCTTGGGGGAATTTTACAGATATCGCAGCTCTTTTACCAAGTTCTTCGTTAAAAAAGTCCACTGCCTCTACAGGACATTCTTGAGCGCAAACACCACAACCAGTACATGTTTCTTGGTCTAAAAACAACGATTTTTGCTTTAAATCTACGGTAAAATTACCAGGATTTCCTGAAACTTTTGTGAGAGTTGAATTGATTAAGAGAGTTATATTTTCGTGACGCCCTGCGGCTACTAATTTAGGAGCGAGAATGCAAATAGCGCAATCATTAGTCGGAAATGTTTTATCTAATTGGGACATCACACCTCCAATGCTCATCGTTGATTCTACTAAGTATACTTTGTATCCAGAATCAGCCATATCCATAGAAGCTTGTATACCTGCAATTCCGCCCCCAACAACGAGAACTGAACCTACTTTTTTCATTCTTTTCCCCCCTGAATTGAAATAAATGTTGGAATTTCCTCGTTAATTTCGTGAACATCCACTAAGCCTCGCGATCTTAAAACAACGATATGTTCCAAAACTTCCTTAGCTTTAATGCCAATTTCATTTGCTATATCCGGAACGGATTTACCAATTTCTTTTATTTTTATAACTATTTTATGACGAACAAATTCGTTATTGATTGCATCCCTAAGAATACTCTCAAACTTTTCGGCTGTAATTTGATTCCCATATACATTTTTTTCGGTAACTAAATCTCTTTGGCGAGAAATTAAACCTCGAAGTCGTGAACTCTCTAAAACGCTTTTAACAGCTTCGAGATCATCAATAATTTGAGTTTTATTTTTGCTTTCTTTTATAGGAGATGGTCCTAATTCTCGTATATGTTTAGTAAAGTCCGATACTATTTGGGCAAATCGGTTTCCTTCTGCAGCAGAAACCCAATCAAGGCGCATTCTATCGGAAAACTTCACAATACTTAATAACCTACTTAGCGTACTCATTTTTATTTCAGCTTCGTAATTGCCAGTTATGTAGTGACAATCCCCTAAATGGCATCCTAATACAAGCACACCATCAATTCCGTGCAGAAAAGCATCAGCAACGAATGTTGGATCAACCCTACCTGAACACATTACTCGAATAATCCGAATATTGGTAGGATACTGAATTCGACTCACCCCTGCTAGATCAGCACCAGCATACGAACACCAATTACATAAAAATCCCAAAATTTTTGGTTCGAATGGAATTTATATTTCACCTCCGTATGTGAAAATCTCTGCTCGTATTTGGTCGCTCGTAAAATGATGAATAATTATTGCGTTTTTTGGACAACTTGCACCACATAATCCGCATCCTTTACACATAACTTTGTTCACTATAGCAGTATCTGTTTCTTCATCTTTTGTGATTGCGTTGTAGGGACAGATTCTAATACAAGCTTCGCACCCAATACATAATTCTGTTTTAACTTCTGCCGTTGACCCTTCTACTTCCAAATGATCTCTCCATAAAATTGTAGAAGCTCGCGAAGCGGCAGCATTTGCTTGACTCGTACTTTCAGCAATATCTGCTGGCCAATGTGCTGAGCCACAAACATAAACACCATCAGTAGCAAAATCGACTGGTCTTAATTTCACATGAGCTTCCAAAAAGAAGTTATTTTCTTCTAAGGGTACTTTTAGCATTTTCGCAAGTACTTCCGAATCCTCGTTTGCAATAAGTGGAGTTGATAAAACTACGAGATCTTTCGGTATTTTAATATCTTGATTCAATAAGTCACTATACACATCTACTACATCTTTTTTAATAACAGGTGGCTTTTCAGGCAGATAATTTACAAATAGAATACCCATCTCTCTGGCTTTTCTATAATAATTTTCATATACTGTCCCAGATGCTTGTATATCTCGAAACAATATAGTAATATGAGCGTTCGGATTTTTCTCTATTATTAACATAGCATTTTTAATAGCACTCATACAACAAATATTTGAGCAGTATCTTCTCTCCTCATTTCTACATCCTACGCACAATATCATAGTAATATTGTTGGCTTTAACTTGATCATTTTTTAAAAGACTTTCTAAATCCAACTGACTTATAATATTTTTTTTATCGTATCCAAAATATCCCTCCGGAGATAATGGAATAGCTCCAGTCGCAACGATAATTACCCCCGCATCTATATCAATGGTTTTTTTATTCTGTTTTATAACAACCTTATAATTTCCAACAAATCCAGAGACTTTCTCTATACTCGATGATTTGTAAATGTTTATGTTATCGTGAGATTCAATAATTTCTATATTCTCTAATAAATTTGATGCATCCTCATTGGATGGAAATACTTTGTTTAAAGACTTAAGAAGTCCTCCTAATTCTGATTCTTTTTCAATTAAGGATATTTCAAATCCTTGATTTCCTAAATTTAGCGCAGCAGTCATCCCAGCAATTCCCCCACCTATTACGACAGCTGAGTGTGTAACTGCAACTTTTATTCTTTCTAGTGGTTCAAGCAAAGCAGCTTTATGGACGCTCATTCTAATAAGATCCTTTGCTTTATCCGTTCCTTTTTCCGGTTCTTTCATGTGAACCCAGGAATCCTGATCTCTTATATTAACCATTTCGAATAAGTAAGGATTTATTCCGGCCTCTTGACAAATAGATCTAAATAAGGGTTCATGAGTTCTAGGAGAGCATGAAGCGACGATGACCCTGTTTAATTTACGTTCAACTATATTTTCCTTTATGTCAGTTAATCCTACCTCAGAACAAGTATAAAGATTATCAGTTGAATAAGTTACGTTAGGTAAAGTCCTTGCATAATCTGCTAACGAAGGAACATCTAATACACCCCCAATGTTAGTTCCACAATGACATACAAATACACCAATTCTTATATCGTCGTTTGTCATTTACCTACACCCTCATCACAATTTCAGCTGCTTTAGCTGCAGCTCCACTTGCATCAACTACTGAGTTTGGAATATCCATTGGCGCTCTACAAGTGCCACAAAGGAAGATACCTTCTTTTGAGGATTTTTGTGGATGATAAGTCATACTCTTGAAAAAATTGGATTCATCTACACTTATGCCTAAAGTTTCTGACAATCTCACAGCGTCTTTTTTAGGAACCATACTCGTGGCTAAGACAACTAAGTCAAATTTTGGCTGTTTGACCTCAAATGTGTCTATATCTTCATAAAAAAGGATTGGATTTTTTTCTTCGTCTTGCAAAATTTTTGCTACTTTTCCTTTAATGTATTTAATTGCATAATCGTCCGATCCTCTTTGAATATAATCTCGAAAACCCTTACCACCAGCTCTGAGATCAATATAAAATATCGTAGATTGAATGTTATCATTATGTTCAAATGCAATCATAGCTTCTTTGGTTGTATACATACAACAACAAGAAGAACAATAAGGATTATTTTTTATATCCCGAGAACCAACACAGTTAAGAAAAGCTATATTTTCTGGTTCTTTTTGATCAAAGGGTCGTGTTAAATGCCCTCCAAGGGGCCCTGATGCGCTTATCATCCGCTCAAATTCTAAAGAAGTTACAACATTTGGGAGCCGTCCATATCCTAAATAACTAATTGATGTAGGATCAAAAACATCATAACCCGTAGCAACGATGATAGACGCAATATTCAATTCAATTTCCTTATCTTCTTGTTCGAAATCTATGGCTTCTCTCTCGCAAACTTTTTCGCAGATTCGACAAGCTGATTTTGTGAACCATAGACATTTCTCTTTGTCAATAGACATAATAGCTGGAACTCCTTGAACATAATCAATATAAATTGCCCTACGTTTTCTTAATTGCATATCAAAATCATCTAATACTCTCATAGGGCATTTTTCAACGCAGACTCCGCAGTTAATACACTCATCTTCTTTAACATACCGGGCTTGTTTTAAGACTTTAACCGTAAAATTTCCAGCAGAACCCTCAACACTCTGAATTTCAGAGAGCGTATGCAGAGTTATATTTGGATGCCGAGAACACTCTGCAAGTTTTGGAGCTAAAATACATATCGAGCAATCATTCGTTGGGAAAGTCTTGTCTAGTTGAGCCATTCTTCCCCCTATACACGCATTCTTCTCAATTAACTCAACTTTAATACCTCTTTCAGCTAAATCTAATGAAGCTTGAATTCCAGCGATTCCTGCTCCAATTACCATAACATTTTGTATTTTCTTGGTCAATTGATTACACCAAATGCGAACAAAGATAATTTATGGAAAGTATAGAATTTAAATCCTTTTTTAGATTAATAACAATAATAATAATTTTTTCTTACTATTTTTTTTTGAAATATCTGCTTTGTTATTTTTCTTTCATATCCTTACAATAAATATATTAAAACCGATTATGATATATAAAATTATTATTAATTTAAATAAAAAAGTGTGAATTTATTAAGATAATCATTAAAAAAATACGGAAAAATGTATTCTATTAAAACAAATTTACTGAAATCAAGAAATATTTTTATATTCTTCGTTGAATATATTAATTTAGATAGGTAATCTTATAACTAATTACCTTAATTTTATTTATAGTAAGTAGAAGTTTAATTTCCAATTTTGAATCTTAAAAAATATATAATAACAAATAATTGTAAAAGATATTATAGGTGTTACGAGATTTGACAGAAGATCGATTCCATACTGAAAAGGAAGTAGAACCTAAATCCTTTAAAGATCTTATAAAAGAAGTTCATGAAAAAGGAATTTGTGGAGAATGTGGAGGATGTGTTAGTTTTTGTTCAGCTGCGGAAATAGGAGCAATTGACATCTCTACAAGTGGTTTACCTTATTATTCAAATGAAGATAATTGCCTTCATTGTGGCATTTGCTATTTAATCTGCCCCGAAATTCACGAATTAGACCAAGAATTAAACGAGAAATATAATTTCAAACTCCCAATAGGTAGTTGGACTAAAATCGCCACAGCTCAAGCGAGTGATCCTCAGATACAAAAGTTTGCTACTGATGGAGGAGTGGTTACAGCAATACTGATTGCCTTATTAGAAAATAATTTAATTGATGCAGCGATTGTATCAAAAAAAATAGGTCCATTTCAAAGAACACCTTTCTTTGCTAAAAATAAGCAAGATATTATAGACGCGATAGGCACATTCTACAACGTAGAAGGCCCTGTTTCAGAGTTAGGAAAATATAATACTTTCGTTCCAACTATTACAGAATTGAAAAAAGTAGTTGGTTCTGACAAAATGAAGCTGGCAGTCGTTGGAGTTCCTTGTCAAATTCATTCCATAAGAAAAATGCAAGAGTTAAAAATAATTCCAGCTCATGTAGTCGAATACACATTGGGGTTATTTTGTTTCGAGAATTTTAAATTTAACGACGCTGCTAGAGCGAGAATTGAAGAAAGATTTAATTTTTCTTTTAACGATGTTGAAAAGATGAATATTAAGGAAAACTTGATTATATATCTCAAAAATAGGGATAAGCCACTGACGATAGAATTTTCAGAGTTACAAGATGTTATGAGAAATGCATGTAGGGTATGTGAAAATTTTACTAATTATTACGCAGATATTTCTTTTGGCGGTATAGCCTCTAAACAAGGATTAACAACAACTTTAATTCGCACTAAAGCTGGAGAGAAAATATATAACCTTGCTTTAAATAAAGGCTATATTAAAGAACCTGCTGAATTAAATACTTCCATCGAAAAATCTAAAATTATTGCTCAAATCATTAGTTTTAGCAAGAATAAATCAAGAAGAGCAGAAGAATATAGATAGATTTTGATATTAACCTCGGTGTTTTTTGGGTAAAAAATTTTACTGGTGTAAAACAGTTCGAGACCCATTTCTTGGTTGCTTCAAATCTATTTTTTATGGCCTATGACAGATTTTTATCTTCTGATTTAATTTTCCTAATACTTCAAATTTATATTATCCATATATTAATGCTAAATAAAAAGCTAATTAAGTTAATAATCAAGTAATAAAAACACTTTCAATTATAGACCGGCAAAAGCTTCATTTGGTATCGTTTGTTTAAAAGTAGAGCTAACAATCATGAAAATTACAGTATCAGGTCCAACCCAAAGCGGTAAATCGAGTTTTATTAAATATTTTGACGACAAGGCATTAAATGTAGAAGCAAAAGCCAGAGATAATAAATATTACACCGTTGGAATGGACTTAGGAATTGTAAAATTAAATGGATTTGATGTCTTTTTGTTTGGCACTCCCGGTTTATTAAGGTTTAATGTTATGAGAGATGTAGTAGCCCGAGGAGCTGATGGTCTTGTTTTTTTATTTGATGCGGCCCACCCCGAAAAAGATGAGGATGCTATAATTATTCTAAATTCTCTTCGAAAAACCATAGGGCTTGATACTCCTATAGTTTATTTGGCCAATAAACAAGATATTGCTGGAGCTAGACATAGCGAGATAGTAAGATCTCTAAACTATTTAAGAGACGACGCAATGATTTTTCCAACAAGTACACGGACGGGAGAGAATTTGAACGAAGCTCTCAAATATCTTGTGAATCAAATTTTTGATCATTACTCTTCTCTCCTTACGGTGCTTCGCTCGTATGAAACTGATATTGAGGGATTAGCAGCAAAACTGAGCAAAAACGCTGTTGAAATGAGGGATTTATTAAATAATCTAGAAATAAAAAGATTTATTGAAGTTGATAGATTAAAACGGACTTACAAAGTAAAACAGGGACTAAAACTCTTGATATAGAGTTTTTCATTATTTCCTTTTGAATATTATATTTCCTCTAATAATAGTTAGACTAGTTCAAAGGGATTAATTTCTTCTTTACCCGTTTTTTTTAGCAAACCATTTAATCTTGAGCGTTGCATAAGAAGAGTATCCCAGAAAAATTTAGGAATTTCTTTTTCTGTTTTATACATTGCCTCAATGCGGTTTAGTTTTTCGAGCAAAAAATTAATTTTTATTGTAAATTGCTCAATGTATTCATCTTTGGAATAATCTTTATTTAGCTCTATTCTAAATAACATCTTAATGTCTTCGTATTTAGGTAAATAACCAATTGCTGTTTTAATTGCCTCAAAATCTCCTCTAGTACGCCCTTCCGCCCATATAACCCAAACTTTTTTGTCTAATATAGCATTTAAATATTTCCCGTCTTTACTTTTAAGAAAGTAGTTAGTAGAGAATACTTGTGGGCAGTGTTTCAATTTTTTTCCAAAAATATTGTGGTTGTTTAAGTATTTCCCAAGAGGAACTACTAAGAAATCAAGGTTTGCCATCGGGCTTGCTTTTCTAAGGCCAGTTGCTCCAAGAGTTGCTGAAGTCGTTTCAGATTCTATTGAAGCGCCTAAAAAAATCCCGTGCTCCCAGTTTAAGCTTTCTAGAATAGGAGGCATTGTATCAGAATCTCTTCCCCCATAAAATATTCCGTGTATGGGTACACCATTAGGATCATTTAATTTTGGATCACAATTTAATAGATCGGTAAGATTGATTGTATAGCGAGCATTTGGATGAGCAAAAGGTACGATGTTTCCTTTTTCATCTGAAATTCCATCGTTCCATTGTCCGAAATAGTTAAGACCATCTTTAGGATGCTCAACGCCCATACCGAGCCAGTAAGGCTCCCCATCTTTTACGAGAACATTAGAAAAAATTAATTCTCTTGGTGTTGTGAGAGCTTCATAAATTACGGGATCGTTTTTCGCATTTACATCTTTTATAATCCCAAAAATTCCCTTCTCAATGTTAACAGCATGAGCAAATCCATCGTCCCAGGCTCGTAAAAATGCGATATCATCACCAACAATTAGTTGACCAGGAAGCATTGCGGTAGAAGTTTTTCCACATGCACTTGGGAAAGCACCGGTAAAATAAGTTACCCGATTTTTACCCTTTGGGCGAACTCCTAATATAAAATAGTGTTCCGTCAGCCAATCTTCGTTATTTGCTTTATATATTGCTAATCTTAAAGCTAACTTCTTTAATCCAAGAGAATTACCTGCGTATTGATTATTAACAGATAGAACGCATGATTCTTGGAGATCTATGTATATTCGCCTTTTGTCAATGTTTTTAGTAACAGGAGGATTACCAACAAGCTCTCCAGCAGAATGAACAAAGTAAAAGAAATTATCAGATCCATTTAATTCTTTGAATTCTTCGTATCCTTTTCTGTACAAAAGGTCTTCAGAATGAGCGACATAGAATGAATCCGTGAGTTGTAAAGCTCCGATAGTAAATTTTGAATTAATAGGTCCAAGGCAAAAAAATCTTACTAAACATTCTTTCCCTTTCATACACCCATCCATAATTTCTAATATTTCTTCAAGTCCTTCATCTCTATTCATCGTGTTAATCCAAGGGCTCCTATATTCTCCTTTTGGGATTAAAACTTTAGTGTTTCCTTTATCTCTTGCTTGATCATAGAAGCTATCATAGTGAACTGTGTGCCCCTTTATATTGAGAGTACATTCTTCTCGAATAGAAAGAGTTTTTTGGAAAATGTATTCAATATCCTCTTTAGCGTCAGAAATTACGGTTATTTTGCTAGGTTTGCACAAATCTGCGTATTGTTTTATAATTTTTAAAACGTGATCATTCTTTAAAAAAAATAATTTTTTGATATCTTGCTGAGATATTTTTTTACCAATAGATCGTGCAAATTCTTCATTAAATTTCATAAATTTATAAATCTATAAATTTTATTATTGAAAATAATACTTTCTAAATCCTAGCATTACTAAAAAATTTTCACAAAGCCTTTCTAAATCCTAACAATACTAAAAAATTTTCACAAATACTAGGGTTTAAAATTAAAAAAAATAAAAAAAATAGAATATTAAATCAAATTATTATAATCCAGGAGGTTTACTACCTTTAGCACTGATAATTCTATCTATCCTTAAAATAAGATTTGCTAATTCGCTTCCTGCTTTAATTACATGATTAATTAATGCTGCTGGTTCAATTATTCCTTTCTCGAAATTATCTCCTATCTCGTTAGTAATAGTATCAATCCCTTTCCACTTATCACTTTCAGTCTTGTGGGCTGCACGCAGTTCTGTCATATTTTCGATTTCATCTAACCCTGCATTTTTGATCAATGTTTTAGGAATTTCTTCTAACGCAATTGCAAAAGCATTTACAGCTAGCTGTTCTTTCCCGCTAATTTCATTGGCATATTCTCTTAATTTTTTTGCTAATTCAATGTAAATTGCACCACCACCAGCTACTACAGCCTTAGTATCCATGACTTTAGCAACAACAGAAAGCACATCATGCAGCGTAATTTCTGCTGAGCTTAAGATTTTTTCTAAACCCCCTTTAAGCAGTATTGACACAGATTTAGGATTTTTGCAACCTGTAAAGAGGACATAATCATCTCTAGAGAGTTTTTCGAACTTAACTTTTTCTGCAAAACCTAGATCGGCCTCAGATAAGGAATGTAGATCATCAACTGTACTAGCACCAATAGCTTTCGTTACGGCTTTCATATCAGATTCACCGAGATTTTTTATTGCAGCAATTCCTTCTTTAGCCAAATAAGCTCCAAATTTGTCAGATATGTCTTTATTGTTGACTATCATATTAACTCCTAAATCTTTAAAGATCTTCAAGTAGTCTATTAGAATCTTTTCTTCTTGATCGAGGAATTTCTGAATGTCCGCTGGGGTTGTTATACGTATCTGTGCGTCGAATTCTGTCTTAACGACAGACAATTTTCTCCTTATGACTGCTATTTTCGCATCATTAATTACTTCTGGCATTGCTAAATTGACTTTATCCTTTTCTATGTAGACTCCATTAATTAACTCTGAATCTCTTAAGGATTTTCCAGGTGTTTTTACAATTTTAACATTTCCTACTTTCGAGAACGTATCGCCATCATCTCCACTTATGTGTTTGATGGCTTTTAAGGTTAGTTCAGCAAAATAGTCTTTTACACCTACTATATCTTTAGCATTCATAGCAGTTCTAGCTACAGCAATAAGAATTTTGTCATCGTCGGGAGAGATTTTGACAGCCATTTCATTTATAAGTTTTAATGCTTTATCTGCCGCTAACTTGTAACCGTGAGTAATGGGTTTTGGATGAATACCTTGTTCAATAAGTTCAAGAGCATTTTCCAATAAGGCTGATGAGAAGATAACAGCAGTTGTGGTGCCATCACCAATATCATCATCTATAGATTTAGCAATATTGACCATCATATTTGCGGCAACATTATCTATATCAAGTAGTTTAAGTATCTCGGCACCATCGTTAGTAATTGTAACATCTCCTACAGAATCCACCAACATTTTATTCATGCCTTTTGGTCCAAGAGTAGATTTCACTGTTTCTGTAATTGCTTTGATTGCATTAATATTTTGCATCCGAGCTTCTTTCTCTTTCGTTTCTTCCGTTCCTTCTTTGAGAATTATAATCGGTACAGACATATTTTTACCTTTTTGTGTTTTTAATATTTTTAATTTATTATATAATGATCTCTAAATCATAAAACTAAAAAAGTTTTCGAAAAAACTTGGAATTCAAAAATTATAAATAATTTTCAAATATTTTTAGTAATGTTGAACAAATTTTAACGAAAATATCACTTTTCTGGTTTATGAAATATGAAAAAAGAAACTTTGGACGAAATTGACGAAGAAATTATTAAAATTTTACAGGAAAACGCTAAAACATCCTATCGAGTAATTCAAGATAAACTTAATATTTCGATTGGAACCATTCATAATAGAATTTCGAAACTAGAGAAAAACAAGATAATTGAAGGATATACTCTTAAACTTAATAACGAGAAATTGGGTTATAAGTTAACATTTTTAATAAGAATTAATATTGATGGTAAACACACTCAGGAAATCTTAGAGGAAATAACACGCAAACCAGAAGTGTGTTCAGTATTTCATACAACTGGAGAACAGTCTGCAGCACTAATATGTCGATTTAAAGAAGCTCAAGACGTGCACAACTTTATCCGAGAGTTAAACGAGAAAGAATTTATTACTAAAACTAATTCTAATATGGTTTTAAAAGAATATAAAAATGGTACTATAGTTTTGTGAAAAAATTAGTCGTCCCTCTACTTTTCTTCCTTATTTTTAGACTTAAAATCTAAAGATATTGAGTTAATGCAGTATCGCAAGCCTGATGGTTTAGGACCGTCGTTAAATACGTGTCCCAAATGCCCTCCACACTTTTGACACAAAACCTCGGTTCTTTTCATGTTGAAACTCCTATCTGTTTCTTCTTTGATTTTAGAATCTTGTAAAGGAGCAGAGAAACTTGGCCACCCGCACTCAGAATTAAATTTCGAGCTAGAATCAAATAATGGAGTTCCACAACCAGCGCAGTAATACATCCCTTTTTCTGAATTGTTCCAGTACTTGCCAGTAAATGGGCGTTCAGTTCCCTTAAGTCTTAAAACCCGATATTGTTCTTCGGATAGCTTTTCCTTCCATTCCTTTTCTTGTCTCGATTCTTTTTCAGTCATCTTAATGGGAAGAAGGTTTATGAAATTATTATATATTTACCTTATAACCTTTCAAGTAAAACCAGCTACCATTAACAAATAGAAGCTAAAAACAGAAAAAAGAGATTAAAATATTATTCATATACTTAAATAGACTTAATCTGTATCCAAATTTTTAATTGGTTTCTGATTTTATTAACAATATTATACCTAAAAACATGAAAAGAGATTTTTAAAAAATGCTGGATCCATGGGGTTCTTCAAATTTAGAAGACGAAGATTACGAGAGAATAAAGAAAGAATTCGGAATCGAAGATGTAAGTGAAAATTTAAGACAAAAATTACTACAAAATCGCTTTTTCAGAAGAAAAATCATCTTTGGGCATAGAGATTTAGGGGCGATTTTCAATGCGATGGCAGAAAATCAACCATGGGCTGTAATGAGCGGTATTAAACCTTCTGGACCTTATCACTTAGGAACCTCAACGACTGCTTTAGAAATTGTTGAGTTTCAAAAAATGGGAGGGAAAGTATATTATGGTGTCGCAGATATAGAATCATGGGAAGATAATGGAATACCTTACGAAGAGGCGGAATCAAATGCAATAGATAATGTCGCTGATATTCTAGCATTTGGTTTAGATCCCTCACCTGAAAGAGCGTATATTTGGAGGCAATCCAAGGAGTCCTTGGTTCATGAAGTGTGTTTTAAAGTAAGTAGATTAGTAACTCAAAACATGTTAAACGCAATTTATGGAGAGAAAACATTTGGGCTCTATATAGCGTCTTTAATCCAAGTAGGGGATATAGTTCTTCCTCAAATTATGGAAGGTCCTCAGCCAACCGTAGTTCCAGTTGGAATCGATCAAGATCCACATATAAGACTTACAAGAGATCTTACGCGAAGATATTACAAGAATTTTTTCTTACCTGGAGCTACATATCACTATTTATTAGCAGGGATTGATGGATCAGATAAAATGGCAAAAAGAAATCCAAATAGTTCATTCACTTTCAACGAAAATTTAGAGTCTATTGAAAAAAAAGTAAAAGGAGCCCTAACGGGTGGACGTAAGAATAAGAAGGAACAACAAGAACTTGGTGGCGAACCTCAAAAGTGTATGATTTATAAAATGCTTATGTATCATTTTGAGGAGAATGATGAAGTTTTAGCAGATGAATTCGAAAGATGCGTTAAGGGAGAATTACTTTGTGGGGAACACAAGGCTCAATGTGTGGATAGAGTGTTGAAATTTATAGAAAAGCACCAGAAAAAGAAGGAAAAACTAGTTGATAAAGCGAGAGAGCTTTTAAAAATCGATTAGTTAAATTTTAATCTCTCTTAATAAGTGGTTTTATTATCTCGATTAATTCGTCCTTAAATTCTGAAAACTTTTCTAATAGTGATTCTTTAAGCGTTTCTTTCAGCACAACTGAAACAAACAGAGATTCTCCTTCGAGCACTATTCGATGCAAATAAGATAATAATTCATCTCCTATGGACGAAAACACATAATCTGTTTCGTAAGATTCTTCTTGCATTCTTTTCAGTAAAAATAAGTGCTCCTTTAATGATTCTATAAATTCTACATAAATCTCTGGCTCGACAATTTCCTTATAATACTCACTTATGATTATCCCGTTTTTGTCAAATATGATTAAGGACTCGCTATCGAATTCCTTGAGACTCTTCTCAATTAATTCCGACATTTCGAAGAATTTTTCGTCGAAAACTGATAATCCGTATGATATAAGCTGTGTAATTGAGATTATGTCAAAAATAGAAGTTTTCTGGAAGAGTATTCTAAAGGAAGGATATAATTTAAGGATATGCTCCCTCAATTTTTCTATCTGGTCAACCATTTGTTCGTTTCGTATGAATTCTGGGTCGAATTTATGAAAACTAATTATAAGTGGAACATCCATTTTATGCTTCTTAAAATACGTTAAGATCATTCCTAAATAAGCTAATGAAGTTTCAATTCTTTCAGGATCTTGAATATCGATGACATACACTAATAAATCTGTGTCAGAGAAATAGAGATCTTGCTTCTCCTGATATAATTTTCTGTATTTTTCTTGACCACCCATATCCCAGAAAACCACGCGATTTTTTAGAAATTCTGTTGCTTGGTATTCAACTCGAATAGTTGGCGTAAGGGAGATTATATCTTTTTGGAAGTTGTATTTTTTGTTCAAAGCGGTTAATAAACTTGTTTTACCAGCATTGTCCAGACCTGCAATGATGACTTTAATAAATTGATCCATAATATCGTACCGTTGTAGTTAATGAGAATCTAAAATTTAAAAAAATAAACTTTTATAGCTTTTAAACTTAATTTAATGAAATTTTTATAATGTAAGTGAAGTTCATTATTTTTAATTTTTTGTTCTTTTTCTACTATACATTTGTTTATCTATATCCTCCGAATATTACATAAAAAACACTTACATGACACTACTATTTTTTATAGACTGTTATTTTAATTTGGTAAATATAGTAATCTAAAAAAGAGGATTTAAATGACAGAAAAAGAAAACAATTTTTTGGAATATCTAAACTTCCAAATTGTCCAGAAAAACAAGTTTGAGCATGTAGTTCGTAAAATTCCCATTTTTAAAAGTATGATACAAGAACGGCACAAAACAATCTTAAAGATGATAGATAAGTTCGAAGATGCTCGCCGTAGAGAAGTGTATAACATGTTAGTCCACGAATTTAATAAATTTTCCGAAAGAATCTAAATTTTTTATTCTTTTCTTTTAATATAAGATTAGTATAGGCAAAATCTGTCTCTACAACTTCAAATATCCTCGTTTGAATCGTACATTTAAAAGAAAATTTACATTATTCACCTATCAATGTTACGTAAATTTTACGATGCCTAGGTTTTTCGTCATTTTCGATGAATATGATGTTTTGCCAACTCCCAAGGATTAAGTTCTTATTGTGAAACGGGAATGTTTGCGAAGTTTTAATGAGAAAGCTTCTTAGGTGCCCTGCTCCGTTGTAATCGTGCCACGTCTTATGATGTGCGTAGTTTTTTTTGTAAGGAATAATTTTTTCCAAGAATTCCTTAATATCTGTTTGAACTAATCCGGGCTCGTATTCGACAGTTGATATTGCGCCAGTAGATCCCGCAACATGAACATTAACGATTCCATTTTTCAACCCACTTCTTTCGAGCGCATTTTGAACTTGGGAAGTAATATTAATTACCTCGCAATAAGGTTTTGTTTTTATTTCAAACGTTTCTAATACAACAGTCATGATTTCTTTAACACTTTCATAATTTTTGATAATAAATTTAATTAAACATAGCTTTATTCTTATATATAACAGTGTACTTTTTAGCTTCTTGATATAAAATGAGCGAAAAATTAAAAGAATTCTTAAAGAAGATTCACGATTCTAAAAATAACCTTCCAATTTATGCAACGATCATCGTACGACCCGGAAAGAAGGTAGTGGATATTAGGATAAAAAAAGAAGAGGCAAATATTTTACGAGTAATTGTTCACGAAGAAAAAAAAAAAAAAGAAAAAAGTACTGGATGGTTTGTACATTCCTTTCACATTCCAATAAAAAATATTGGTCTACCACCTAATGCCAAAAACAAGGAGATTCTAGCAATTCTCTCAAATCCGAATAAAATTCCAAATAAGACGACGAGAACTTTCGTTGAGGATATCCTAAGGAAGTATATTAACATTTTACCAGATAAAAAAAAGCATTATTTTATGACGGAAAGGTATAAGAAAAAGAAGGTAATGCAAACCGGTGTTAAGTTAAAAGGATTCTAATTATTTTATAATACTTCCAGGAGGGATGTTTTTACCGTTTCTTTCATCTATCTTTAGCAAGAACGGTTCGTTATTCAAATCAGCAGCTAAAAGCATCCCTTGACTTTCTAATCCCATAATCTTTTTTGGTTTAAGATTTATTAGAACTACAACTTTCCTATTAATCAGTTCCTCTGGCGAATAAAATTGTGAAATGCCGGTAATAATCTGCCTTTTTTCTTTCTCTCCGCAATTAATCATTAGCTTAAATAGATTTTTAGATTTTGGCACCTTTTCACATTGTATTATTAAACCGACCCTCATATCTAATTTTGCAAAATCATTGTAATCTATCATTACAAATTCTCACCACTTAAGGGCATTCCATTTAACGACACATATTCTTTCTGTTTTGGTGTCCGCGCTCTATAAGGATTTTTAATATCTTGAATCTTTCTTGCAAAAGTCATATAACCTGTATGACCAATCATTCTTACTTCGGGATGAGTCGCGTTTCTTTTGACCTGGTATTTCCTTTTTATTAAATCGTAAGTATTTATCTCGTAAAAAGCGTTCTCTTTCAGGGCAAGAGTTGTTTTTTTCACTTGTTCTATCGCTGGCGAAAACGATACCAAAGTTCCACTAAGTTTGAGATATTCTTTAACTTTCTCAATCGCCATCCACGGTTGCGGCATATCTAAAACAACTGAGTCAATATTTTTGTGTCCTAAGTCGTCATTTACTATATCGCCATATTGAATCGATACGAATTCACTTAGCCCCGCCCTAAGAACGTTGTTTTTAGCCTTTTTTAAACTCTGTTTTCTTACATCGTAGGAATAAATGTGCCCCTCCGGTCTAATATAATTTCCTAAAATACATGTTAATGCCCCAGAACCACAACCAGCTTCAATGACTACGCTCCCAGGACTAATACCCGTATACATCAAAATTAATCCGGCATCTTCTGGATAGATTATTTGAGTTTTACGACTCATATAAATTACATAATCTGAGGGTAACGGCTTAAGAACATAGAATTTATATCCTTGAGATTCGTAGGGCTGAGAAAATACTACAGACCCGAACGGTTTACCTATAACTTCGTCAAATTTCACTGTTCCTTTATGAGTTTGGAATTCTCTCCCTTCTTCTACTTTTACTAACCATCTTCTTCTTGCATCAAGAATTAAATAAATTAAATCGTTTGGCTTTATTAAATCATCTTCCATTTCCATCACTTCTAATAAATCTGTATATCTAATATAGTAGTTATATTTATTTTGTCAGCTAATTTTACAAAATCGTAATTTTTTTTTCAAGAGTTTGAGCAAAATATAAAATAAATGCTATATTGCATAATAATAATATACAACCTTATTATAAATACTCGTTAATGAATTAATCTATGAGTAGAGCAAACACAAATACCCCTCAAACTTCAAAGAATTCCTTTCGAGAATTGCAACTTCAAATTGAAGAATTTAGGCAAAAACGGGACGATTTGAATAAAAAAACTAAAGACTTCATTGCTAAATTACAAACTATTGATATTGAAATTGATAAAGACTTAAACACCGCCAAACAAGACTACAAAAAAAAAAGGGACTATTGGAATACTAAAGTAAAAAAACTAAAAGACAAAAAAAACGAGTATAAAGAGCTTTTAGATAAATTTCTTGAAGAAAAAAAAAAATTTCTTGGAAAGAGGAAAAAAGGCGGAGCTTCTAAAAGTTTTGTATCTGTTCGACAGATAGACAAGAAGATCGATAATCTCGAAAGGCGGATTGAAATCGAAAATTTAGATATACTAGAAGAAAACGCTATGGTCGATCAAATTAGAGACTTAGCGCAGATTAAACTAAATTTTTTAGCTGAACAACAAGATACTGATGTATTTAAAATTGAACGCAAGATTCAAATTGTTAAAATTAACTTAAACAAGATTTATGAGCAATTAAATAAATGGTCAAGCAAATCTCAAGATTATCACGCTAAAATGCTTGAAATTTATCAAACTGTAAACAAGCTAAGAGAAGAAAAGAAAGCTCTTGAAGAAAATCTGATTGAAAACAAAAAAGCGGCTGATGTCTACCATGAAAAATTCCTTCAGGTTATGAATAAGAGGAAAAAAGAATCTAAGGGAAAACAATCTAATTATTCTTCCAAAAAACCGAGACCTCCTAAAAAACAGTTCACTCGTAGAAATTTTGAGCTGGAAAAATTGAAACAAGAAAAACTCGCAACTGCTCTTGAAAAACAAAAATCAGGCAGAAAATTAAACTTGTATGAAGCTAGATTAATCCTTGAGAACTCTAAGGATTACAACTCATAACTACAAGTTTTGATTATTATATTGTTTTTAAAAATTTTGAGGGAAAATAAGGCTTTAATACATCAATATTATAGCTTCAATGCGGATTGTAAAATAAAAATCACCATTTCCTCTAAATGATTTTAATTAGATAACGCTAAATTTTACCTACTCCGCTTCTGGCAAATAGGGATTTGTCAAAAGGTTTAAAACCATTGGAATTTTATTTCTTTTTAAGAATTGAATTTAAAATAGAGAGAGTGTTGATTTTTTTTTGAATAAGAAAGTAGAAGAAATTAGAAATATACTCATCGAACATAATGAATTATTTAGTAAATCGATCCCACTTATAGCATCAGAAAACATAACCAGTCCTGCTGTAGATGAAGCTTGTAATAGCGATTTTTCTCACAGATACGCAGAAGGATGGGTTGGACAGCGGGTTTATGCGGGATGTAAGTATATCGATTTAGTTGAAGATATATGTATGGAACTTGCAAAAGAGTATTTTAATTGTGTTCACGCAGATGTGCGACCCATTTCTGGAGTTGTAGCAAATTTAGCAATGTATAATGCGTTTACATCAGCAAATAATGGTAAAATGCTGATAATGCCTATACCAAAAGGTGGACACATTTCTCACGCACCTAAATTCACAAAAAGTGGTATGGCGATTTATGGAACTGCTGGAACCGTACGTGGATTGAATATCGGATACATGGCATTTGATAATGACGAGATGAACATCGATCCGGATGCTACAGCTAAAATTATAAGGGAGTTCAAACCTGAATTGGTTTTATTTGGAGGTTCCGTATTTCTCTTTCCTCACCCTGTTAGGGAACTTAGTGAAGTAGCAAAAGATGTAGGGGCGAATGTGGGATATGACGCAGCACATGTAGCTGGGTTAATAGGTTCTGGTTATTTTCAAGACCCTTTAAGGGAAGGAGCAGATGTAATGACACTAAGCACGCATAAAACGCTTCCAGGACCTCAACATGGAACACTTTTATCAGATAGGGAGGATTTAATTGAAACTCTAAAACCAAACGTGTTTCCAGCTTTACTATCTAATCACCACTTAGCAGCAGTCGCTGGTTTAGCGGTTGCATTTGCTGAGATGCTCGAATTCGGGAAAGATTATCACAAAAAAGTGATTGATAATGCTAAAGCGTTAGGTCAAGCTCTTTACGAAAGAGGCATAAATGTTCTCATGGAACACAAAAATTTTACAGAATCTCATCAGATTGTTGTTGATATTACAAACTTCGAAAAAACCAT